>NZ_JBFBGK010000125.1:0-21228 GCF_040684615.1 Streptomyces sp. NPDC089919 | reverse complement strand
ACCGGCGCGGAGCGTCGGTATGGGGGTCCGGGGCGGAGCCCCGAAAGGCCCGGCGCGCAGCGCTCGGGCTCCGGGGGTCCGGGGGCGGAGCCCACGGTTTCGGGAAGGGGCGGGTAGGGGAACGGCTCCGCGCAGCGGCCACCCGCACCCGTCGCCCGGCCCGAGCCACGCCGACCGGCCCTCCGGGGGGGCGAGGGCACAGCCAGGGCGGCGGGGCGCGCCCGACCGGGCGTACGGCCGCCGCCCCGGCCAAGGCGCACGCACGGGCGGCGGCACCCGCGGCCGCCGGCCGGCCAAGGCAGACGCACAGCCAACGGCACCCACGGCCGCGTGGAGCGGATATGGCCGGACTCCTTGACCGTTCGGCACCCGCCCCCCACCATCACCGCATGCATGTTCGGGTCACGCTCGTCGCCGCAGCCCGTAGTTCCCCGCTGCTCGCCGAGCGCTTCGACGACGACCGGCCGCTGGACCAGAGCGGCTGGCGCGAGGTGGAGCTGGCCGCGCACGGACTCGTGCCGCTCGGCGCCGCCGAGTTGCGGTACTGCTCGCCCACCCCGCGCAGCCGCGCCACCGGCCAGGCCCTGGGGTACGCCCCGCTGGCCCAGCCCGCGCTGCGGGAGTGCGACATGGGGCGCTGGCGCGGGCTGACCCTGGCCGAGGTCACCGCGCGGGAGCCGGCGGCGGTGGAGGCCTGGCTGGTGGACCCGCGGGCCGCCCCGCACGGGGGCGAGTCCCTGCTCGACTTCATCACCCGGATCGGCGGCTGGCTCGACACCCGGCCCGCCGACGACGGGGGTGCGATCGTGGCGGTGGCCGAACCCTCGGTGGTGCGGGCCGCGCTGGTGTACGCGCTGCGGGTGCCGCCGCTGACGTACTGGAGCGTGGACGTCCGGCCGCTTGCGGCGCTCACCCTCACCGGCTGGTCCGGCCGTTGGCACCTCTCGCTGGAGGCGGCCTGCTGAGTGCGGGCCGCACGGACCGCCACCATGCCGCTGACGAGCGGAAATGCGGTGGAGCCGGCCGGGACGCAGCGGTTATGTTGCGGCCATGGACGCGCACGACACCACGATCACCACCCTTGCCGAGCGGCCCGAACTCCGGGACGCCCTCTGGGGGATGAAGACCACCTGGCCGGCCTACGTGCCGCACGACCCGGTCGGCTGGCTGCTGATGGGACGTATCGCGGCCGAGTTGTCCGAGTACGTCCTGGTCGCCACCGATGCGGCCGGCGAGGTGATCGCCCGGGGCTTCAGCGTGCCGTTCGCCCTGCGGGCGGAGGGTCGCGGCGAGCTGCCCGACCGGGGCTGGGACCAGGTCCTCCTGTGGGCCTTCGCCGACCTGCGCCACGGCGTCACCCCGGACACCGTCAGCGCCATCGAGATCACCGTCGACCCCGGCCGGCTGGGGCAGGGCCTGTCCCACCGGATGCTCGCGGCGATGCGGGAGAACGCCCGGGCCCGGGGCTTCGCCGAGGTCGTGGCGCCGGTCCGGCCGAACGCCAAGCACCTGGAGCCGGCCGTCCCGATGTCCGAGTACGCCTTCCGGACCCGGCCCGACGGCCTGCCGCAGGACCCGTGGCTGCGGGTGCACGTCCGCGCCGGCGGCACGATCGAGAAGGTGGCGCCCGCCTCCATGACCGTCTCCGGCTCGGTCGAGCAGTGGCGGGAGTGGACCGGCCTGCCCTTCGACACGGCCGGTACGGTCACGGTCCCCGGGGCGCTGTCCCCCGTCCGGTGCGAGCCCGAGCTGGGGCACGCCGTCTACGTCGAGCCCAACGTCTGGGTCCGGCACCCGCTGACGAAGTGAACGGAGACACCGCGATGACCGCTCTCGAGACCGGTGCGGGCGCGGCCCGCACCGCGCCGTCCACCACCGCCGGGGACCGGGACTCGCTCACCGCGTTCCTGGACTACCAGCGGGCCACGCTGGCCTGGAAGTGCTCCGGGCTGAGCGAGGAGCAGCTGCGGCTGCGGCCCATCCCGAGCACCGGGCTCAGCCTGCTGGGCCTGGTCCGGCACGTCGCGGAGGTGGAGCGCAGCTGGTTCGCCAACGTGGTCCAGGGGGAGGGCCGGGGCGCCCTGTGGCCCCGGATCGACGGCGAGTTCGCGGAGTTCCGGGTCGAGGACGCGGACGTGGCCGAGGCCTTCGCCTTCTGGCAGCGGGAGTGCGAGCTCTCCCGGGCCGCGGCCGCGGCGGTCGGCTCCCTGGACGACACGGTGGAGTTCCGTGGCGACACGTACTCCCTGCGGTACGTCCTCACCCACATGATCGAGGAGTACGCCCGCCACAACGGCCACGCCGACCTGATCCGCGAGGCCATTGACGGCGCGACCGGCGAATAGCCGCCGCCCGCCCGGTACCCCGGTACGCCCGCCGGGCCCGCCCGGTGCGTCCGGGCGGGCCGCGCGCGCCCGGGTCATCCCGCGGTCGCCAGGCGGCGGGTCAGCTCCTCCTCGGTGATGTCCTCCAGGTGCTGGAGGAAGACCCACATGTGGCCCGAGGGGTCCTTGAGGATGGCGGTGCGGTCGCCGTGGAACATGTCCTTCGGCGGCTGGAGCACCTGCGCACCGGCCGCCTCGGCCCGCTCGGCCAGTGCGTCGACGTCCGCCACGAAGACGTGCAGCGTCACCGAGGTGCCGCCGCCCAGCGCCGCCGGGGAGGCGAAGCGCGCGGCCTCCGCCTCGTCCACGCTCACGTCCCCGAGCATCAGCACCGCCCCGCCGATGGAGATCTCGGCGTGCAGGATCCCGCCGCCGGGGGAGTCCACCCGGAAGTCCTCGCGCGCCCCGAAGGCCCGCTGGTAGAAGTCGATCGCGGCCGCCGCGTCGTCGACCATGATGTGCGGGACCACCGCCAGCCGGTACCGCTCCGGAACCACCGTGTGGACGCTCTGCTCGCTCATGTCGGCTCTCCTCGATCCGCGACCGCCGGGCCCGTCCCGGCGGCGGTGGTCCGAACCTAGGAACTCAAGCCCGCTTGAGGTCAACCCCCCGTCCCACCGCGGCGGTTCCCCCGGCCACCGGCCCTCGGCGTCGCCCCCGCGCCGGTGGCCTGGTACAACACCGACGGTCAGACCATCGCTCGATCTCGGGGGAACACGATGAACGCCCGCCGCGCCGTCCTCGGCGTGCTCGCCGCCGCCACGGCCCTGCTCCTGCCGGCCGCGCCCGGCCCGCTGCTCGCCGCCTCGCCCGCCGTCGCGGCCCCGGCGCCGCCGACCGTCCGGGTCCTGCCGCTGGGCGACTCGATCACCTACGGGCAGGGCAGCTCGTCCGGGGGCGGCTACCGGCAGCCGCTGGCCGACCTGGCTGCCGGTCAGTCCCGCTACGCCCTCGACTTCGTCGGCTCGCTGGTCCACGGACCCCAGTCCGACCCGGCCCACGAGGGCCACGCCGGCTACACCATCGACCGGATCACGGCCGGCGCGGGCCGGTGGATCCCGGCCGCGCGGCCCGACGTGATCCTGCTGCACATCGGCATCAACGACCTCAACCAGGGCGCGGACCCCGACCGGGCCGCCGACCGGGCCCGGCTCCTGCTCGACCGGATCTTCGAGCTGCGGCCCTCGGCCACCGTCCTCATGCAGGGCCTCATCGGGACCACCCCGGGCTGGGACGACCAAGACCTCACCGGGCAGGCGGCCCGCTACAACCACCTGCTGAAGACGGAGGAGGGTGTCCAGCAGGCCCGCGGCCGGCACTTCCGCTTCTTCGACGCCCCCGACCTGACCACCCTCCGGCAGGCCGACCCGGCGCACCCCGCGCAGATGGCGGACGGCCTGCACCCGAACGACGGCGGCTACTCCCGGCTGGCCGGAGCCTTCTTCGCGGCCCTGGAGCAGGCGCGCACGGCCGGCTGGTTCACCGGCGGTCCGGCCGCCCCGGACCAGCCCCGGCCCGTGACCACGGTCCACCTGCTGCGCCGGACGCCGGGCGGCGGGCTCTTCGGCGCCGAGGGCGACTACGCCGCCGGCCGCTGGAGCGGCTGGTCCGACCAGGGGGCCGCGGGCCTGGGGGAGGTCACCGGCGCGGCGACCGGCGCGGTGAACCGGATCTTCGCCATCGACGGCGAGGGCCGGCTCCTCGAGAACGACGGCGACTACGCGGCCGGCACCTGGTCCGGCTGGTACCCGCAGGCGGGTGCGCCGAAGGCGAAGGCGGTCTCCGCGGCCTCGGACGGGTCGATGCTGCACCTGGTCGTGATCGGGCTCGACGGCCGGCTGTGGAACTCCGACCGCGACGCCGCCTCGGGGCGGTGGAACGGCTGGACCGACCACGGCGGCACCGGCCTGCGGCGGGTGGCGAGCGCCACCACCGCCGACCACGTCAACCACATCGTCGCCGTCGACGGCACCGGCCTGCTGGTGGAGCTGGACGCGGACTACGCCGCCGGCCGCTGGAGCGAGTGGAAGGCGGCCGGCCCCGACGGCGGCTTCCGGGCCCTCGACGTGACCGCCGCCGCCACCGACAACACCCTCCACCTGGGGGCCGTGGGCCTGGACGGGAACTGGTACAACGCCGACGGCGACTTCGACCGGCGCGCTTGGGGCGGCTGGTGGAACGGCGGCGGCGGCGACCTCACCCGGATCGCCTCGGCCGCGGCGAACGACGTGAACCACGTCTTCGCCGTCCGCACGGACGGCTCGGTCATCGAGCGCGACGGCGACTACAGCGCCGGCCGCTGGAACGACTGGGCCACCCCGCCGGGTAGCACCCCCGCCGCCGCCCTGGCCGCCTCCTTCACCCTCCGCCCGTAGCCCCGCCGGGCCTGCTCCCGCGACCGAAAAAGAGCTTTGCATAAACGTGCATCGATGCGTATAGTCATGCCATCGAACATGGAGGGTCCGATGGTGGTACGTGCAGCGGTGGCGGGAGCGAGCGGGTACGCGGGCGGTGAGCTGCTGCGGCTGCTGCTGGCGCACCCCGGGGTGGAGATCGGCGCGCTCACCGGCGCCTCCAACGCCGGGCAGCGCTTCGGCGCCCTGCAGCCGCACCTGCTGCCGCTGGCCGACCGGGTGCTGGAGCCGACCACCGCCGAGGTGCTGGCCGGCCACGATGTCGTCTTCCTCGCACTGCCGCACGGCCAGTCGGCCGCGGTGGCCGAGCAGCTGGGCGCGGACGTGCTGGTCGTGGACATGGGCGCGGACTTCCGGCTCAAGGACGCCGCGGACTGGGAGAAGTTCTACGGCTCCCCGCACGCCGGTACCTGGCCCTACGGCCTCCCCGAGCTGCCGGGTGCCCGCGCCGCGCTGGAGGGGTCCAAGCGCATCGCGGTGCCCGGTTGTTACCCCACCGCCGTCTCGCTGGCGCTCTTCCCGGCGTACGCGGCCGGCCTCGCCGAGCCGGAGGCGGTGATCGTCGCGGCCACCGGCACCTCCGGCGCCGGCAAGGCCCTCAAGCCGCACCTGCTCGGCTCCGAGGTCATGGGCTCGATGAGCCCCTACGGCGTCGGCGGCGGCCACCGGCACACCCCCGAGATGGTCCAGAACCTCTCGGCGGCGGCCGGCGGCCCGGTGACGGTCTCCTTCACCCCGACCCTGGCGCCCATGTCCCGCGGCATCCTCGCCACGTGCAGCGCCAAGGCCGCCCCCGGCACCACCGCCGAGGCCGTGCGCGCCGCCTACGAGAAGGCGTACGCGGACGAGCCCTTCGTCCACCTGCTCCCCGAGGGGCAGTGGCCCGCCACCGCCTCCGTCTACGGCTCCAACGCCGTCCAGGTCCAGGTCGCGTACGACGCGGCGGCCGGCCGGGTCATCGCGATCAGCGCCATCGACAACCTCACCAAGGGCACCGCCGGCGGCGCGGTGCAGAGCATGAACATCGCCCTGGGGCTGCCAGAGTCCCTGGGTCTTTCCTCGATTGGAGTCGCACCGTGAGCGTCACGGAAGCGCAGGGGTTCTCGGCGGCGGGCATCGCCGCGGGAATCAAGGAGAACGGCAACCCGGACCTGGCCCTCGTGGTCAACCACGGGCCCCGCCTGGCCGCCGCGGGCGTCTTCACCTCCAACCGCGTCAAGGCCGCCCCCGTGCTGTGGTCCGAGCAGGTCCTGCGCGGCGGCGCGGTCAGCGCCGTGGTCCTCAACTCCGGCGGCGCCAACGCCTGTACCGGCCCCAAGGGCTTCCAGGACACCCACGCCACCGCCGAGCGGGTGGCCACCGTCCTCAACGCGCAGGGCATCGGCGGCGAGCACAACGCCGGCGAGATCGCGGTGGCCTCCACCGGCCTGATCGGCGTCCTGCTCCCCATGGACAAGCTGCTGCCGGGCATCGAGACCGCGGCCGGCACCCTGTCCGAGGACGGCGGCGAGGCCGCCGCGATCGCGATCAAGACCACCGACACCGTGCACAAGACGGCCGTGACCACGCAGGACGGCTGGACGGTCGGCGGCATGGCCAAGGGCGCGGGCATGCTCGCCCCGGGCCTGGCCACCATGCTCGTGGTGCTCACCACCGACGCCGACCTGGGCAGCGCCGCCCTCGACGCGGCCCTGCGCTCGGCGACCCGGCTGACCTTCGACCGGGTCGACTCCGACGGCTGCATGTCCACCAACGACACCGTGCTGCTGCTCGCCTCCGGCGCCTCCGGGATCACCCCGGCCGCCGACGCGTTCGCCGAGGCCGTCCGGACCGTCTGCGACGACCTGGCCCGCCAGCTGATCGGCGACGCCGAGGGCGCCAGCAAGGACATCCGCATCGAGGTGGTGGGCGCCGCCTCCGAGGAGGACGCCGTCGAGGTCGGGCGCTCCATCGCCCGCAACAACCTCCTCAAGTGCGCCATCCACGGCGAGGACCCCAACTGGGGCCGGGTGCTCTCCGCCATCGGCACCACCAAGGCCGCCTTCGACCCGGACCGGCTGCACGTGGCCATCAACGACGTCTGGGTCTGCAAGAACGGCTCGGTGGGCGAGGACCGCGACCTGGTCAGCATGAAGGACCGCGAGGTGCGGATCACCGCCGACCTGTCCGCCGGCTCCGAGTCGGCCGTGATCTGGGCCAACGACCTCACCGCCGAGTACGTCCACGAGAACAGCGCGTACAGCTCATGAGCGGGACCGACAGCGCCGCCGGCAAGGCGGGCCAGCCGGGCGCGGCCACCGCGCGCAAGCACACCGCCCAGCCCAAGGCGCAGATCCTCATCGAGGCCCTGCCCTGGCTCACCCGGCACCACGGCAAGACCGTCGTCATCAAGTTCGGCGGCAACGCCATGATCGACGACGACCTCAAGGCCGCCTTCGCCCAGGACGTGGTCTTCCTGCGGCACGCCGGCCTCAAGCCGGTGGTCGTGCACGGCGGCGGCCCCCAGATCAGCGCCCAGCTCGACAAGCACGGCCTGGTCAGCGAGTTCAAGGCGGGCCTGCGGGTCACCACGCCCGAGGCCATGGACGTGGTCCGGATGGTGCTCGCCGGGCAGGTCCAGCGCGAGCTGGTCGGCCTGCTCAACCAGCACGGCCCGCTCGCCGTCGGCATGACCGGCGAGGACGCGCACACCATCAGTGCCACCAAGCACCTGCCCGAGATCGACGGCGAACCGGTCGACATCGGCCGGGTCGGCGAGATCACCGCCATCGACACCGGGGCCATCGAGGCGCTGCTGGACGACGGCCGGATCCCGGTCGTCTCCTCGATCGCGCGCAGCGAGGACGACGGCCACGTCTACAACGTCAACGCCGACACCGCCGCCGCCGCGCTGGCCGCGGCCCTGGGCGCCGAGACGCTGATGGTCCTGACCGACGTCGAGGGCCTGTACGCCGACTGGCCGCACAGCGACGAGGTGATCAGCCAGCTCACCGCGAGCGAGCTGGAGAAGCTGCTGCCCGAGCTGTCCAGCGGCATGGTCCCCAAGATGGAGGGGTGCCTGCACGCCGTCCGCGGCGGGGTCCGCACCGCCCGGGTGATCGACGGCCGCGTCCAGCACGCGATCCTGCTGGAGATCTTCACCGACGAGGGCATCGGCACCATGGTGCTGCCGGACGCCCCGACCGACACGCACGAAGGGGGAGCGCAGTGACCGGCAACCAGGAGCTCGCGCAGCGCTGGCAGGACACGCTGACGAACAACTACGGCACCCCGGCGCTGGCGCTCGTCCGCGGCGAGGGCGCCCAGGTCTGGGACGCCGACGGCCGGCAGTACACCGACTTCGTCGGCGGCATCGCGGTCAACGCCCTCGGCCACGCCCACCCGGCGATCGTCGCGGCCGTCTCGGACCAGATCGCCACCCTGGGGCACGTCTCCAACCTCTTCGGCTCCGAGCCGGTGGTGGCCCTCGGCGAGCGGCTGCTCCAGCACTTCGGCCGCCCCGGCAAGGTGTTCTTCTGCAACTCCGGTGCCGAAGCGGTCGAGGCCGCCTTCAAGGTCGGCAGGCTCACCGGCCGCACCCACATGGTCGCCACCCACGGCGGTTTCCACGGCCGCACCATGGGCGCCCTCGCCCTCACCGGCCAGCCCAAGAAGCAGGGCCCCTTCCTGCCCCTGCCCGGCGAGGTCACGCACGTGCCGTACGGGGACGCGGAGGCGCTGCGCGCGGCGGTCACCGAGGAGACCGCACTGGTGGTCATCGAGCCCATCCAGGGCGAGAACGGCGTGGTCGTGCCGCCGGCCGGCTACCTGGCCGCGGCCCGCGAGATCACCCGGGCCACCGGCACGCTGCTGGTCCTCGACGAGGTGCAGACCGGCATCGGCCGGTGCGGCCAGTGGTTCGAGCACCAGGCCCACGGGGGCATCGAGCCCGACCTGGTCACCCTCGCCAAGGGCCTGGGCGGCGGGCTGCCCATCGGCGCGCTGGTCGCCTTCGGGCCGGCCGCCGACCTCCTCCAGCCCGGCCAGCACGGCACCACCTTCGGCGGCAACCCGGTCGCCTGCGCCGCCGGCCTGGCCGTGCTGGACACCATCGCGGCCGACGGGCTGCTCGACCAGGTCAAGGACCGCGGCGAGCGGCTGCGCGCCGGAATCGAGGGGCTGGGCCACCCGCTGGTCTCCCACGTCCGTGGCGCGGGCCTCCTGCTGGGTATCGTGCTGACCGAGTCCCTGTCGCCCCAGGTGCAGCAGGCGGCTCAGGATGCCGGCTTCCTGGTCAACGCGCCCGCCCCCGACGTCGTACGGCTGATGCCGCCCTACGTAGTCTCGGAGGCCGAGGTGGACGCGTTCGTCCTGGCCCTGCCCGGGATCCTCGACACAGCAGGCGGCGGACGGACCGGAGAATGAGACGACGATGAGCCAGGCCCAGGACAACGAGTACGGGGGCCCTGCCGTCCCGCAGACCCGCACCGCCCGCCACCGCCGGATCGTGGACATCCTCAACCGGCAGCCGGTCCGCTCGCAGAGCCAGCTCGCCAAGCTGCTCGCCGACGACGGGCTGAGCGTCACCCAGGCGACGCTCTCCCGGGACCTCGACGAGCTCGGCGCGGTCAAGATCCGCAACACCGGCGGCGAGTTGATCTACGCGGTGCCCAGCGAGGGCGGCTTCCGCACCCCGCAGGCCCCGCTGGGCGAGTCCGCCAAGGAGGAGCGGATGCGGCGCCTGTCGGGCGAGCTGCTGATCTCGGCGGAGGCCTCCGCGAACCTCGTCGTCCTGCGCACCCCGCCCGGCGCGGCCCAATTCCTGGCCTCGGCCATCGACCAGGCCGAGCTCCAGGCGATCCTCGGCACCATCGCGGGCGACGACACGCTCATGCTCATCAGCCGCGACCCGGCGGGCGGCCAGGCCCTCGCCGACCACCTGCTGCGGCTGGCCCAGAAAGAGGGCTGAGCACACCGCCGACGGCCGGCCCCCGCACCGCGCGGGGGCCGGCCGTCGGCGTCGTACCGGCCTCAGGCGCGCCGCACGTCCAGCGGGCCGCCCCGGGTGCCGATCGCGATGTGCGGGCGGCGGTCCGGGTCGGCCCAGCGCAGCAGCGCGCGCATCGCCGCCCGGGGGACCGAGACGCAGCCGGCCGTCGCCCCGCGGCCGTTGACGTGCAGGAAGATGCCGGCGCCCCGGCCGCGCACGGGCTTCGCGTAGTTGAAGCCGATGACCAGGGCGTGGGCGTACTGCTCGCGGTAGGCCGCCAGGTGCTCGGCCTCGCCCGGCGCGCAGTCCGCGGGCAGCGGTTCGGTCCAGCGGTTGTAGCGGGCCGAGGCGTTGTCCTCGCACCACCAGGAGCGGTCGGTGACGGCCCGGTAGGGGTACTTGGTACCGGCCGGGGCCCGGTCGATGCCGAAGGCGTACGGCAGGTCGTACAGGCCGGCCGGGGTGGTGGAGGTGCCCTGGACGCGGCCGGCGCCGTCGGCGAGGCCGTTCGCCCCGAAGCGGGCGGCTGCCCGGCCCGCCTCGTGCCAGCGGCCGGCCCGCCGGTCCCACCAGATCAGCGTGCCGGTGGTGGCGCCGGCCGCCGGGGCGACGGCGGTGATCAGCTGGGAGCCGCCGCCGGTGTCGGCCAGCAGCGCGGGCAGCGGCGGTCCCGGGGTCCGGGCGAGCGGCGGGGTGATCAGCAGGGCGGCCCCTGCGGCCAGTGCGGCGACGATGCGCATGCGGTGCGGACCCCCGGTGCGGAGCGGGCACGGACGGGCCGTCAGCCGGCCGTCCCCTGGCGGGATCCGGCCGGTGGCCCGGCCGGAACCCTGGGATCCTACGGCCTGTCAGGCCGTGCGCGCCGGAAGCGGCAGCGGAAGCGCCGGCAGGCCGTCCAGGCTCTGCCCGACGTACTCCTTCTTCTCGCAGTAGGCGGCGAACTCCTCGTCCGTCTTGCGGCCGAAGTACTCGGCGTGCAGGGTGCGTTCCTCGCGGTAGTCCATGAACGGCACCGCGTACCCGCAGGTGTCGGAGATCCGGGTGGCGTGCACCAGGATGACGGCCCGGGCCGAGGGGCCGTCGACGGCGCCGAAGAGGGCGATCAGCTCCCCCCAGCGCGGGTCGTCCCGGAAGACCGCCTCGCCGTCGCCGTGCACCCGCACGATGTTCGGGGGCCCGCTGAAGGCGCACCACATCAAGGTGATCCGGCCGTTCTCCCGGACGTGCGCGATGGTCTCCGCGCCGCTGCCGCCGAAGTCGAGGTAGGCCAGGGTGTGCTCGTCGATGACGACCAGCGTGCCGGCCCGCCCCTTGGGCGACAGATTGATGTGGCCCTGGCCGGACAGCGGCGCGGTGGCCGTGAAGAACACCGGCTGCTCCTCGATGAAGGTCCGCAGCCGGCCGTCGATGCGCTCATACGTTTTGCCCATGGCTCGATTATCGCCCCCGGTCGACCATCCAGACAGGACGGTCGACCGGAAGCGGTGCCTCCTACGGGGTGCCGTAGAGCAGGCGCACACCGGTCGCGGCCCGCGCCCGGACCGTCTCCCGCGGGTGCTCCAGCAGGGCCCGCAGGGTCGGTCCGTCCTCCGCCGCGGACCCGGATTCGGCCAGCCCCACCGCCGCCCACGGCGGTACCGGCCCCCGCGGGTCCGCGCACAGGGCGCGGTAGCGGGCCACCGGATCGGCGCCGTGCCGCCGCAGCACCCAGCGCGCGCAGGCCCGCACCATCGCGTTGCGGTCCACCAGGAACGGCTCCGCCCGCTCCGGGCCGGGGGCCCGCCGCAGCGCGGTCACCCCGGCGGCCCGGACCCGGGGCGTCCGGGCCGAGAGCAGCGGTGCGACCACGGCCGGGTCCGCCGTCCCGCCCATGCCGGCCAGGGCGGCGTCGCAGCACAGCTGCTGGACCACCGCGTCGTCGTCGGCCGCGGCCAGCGCCGCCAGCGCGACGGGGGAGAGCAGCCCGCGCCGCAGCGCGAGCCGGACCCCGAACCGCCGGGCGGCCCGGTCCGGGTGCGCGGTCAGCGCCCCCACGTCCCCGGCCGGCAGCTCCTCGACCGCCGCGGTGACCTGGGCCGGTACCCGGTCGCCCCGCTCCCGCCGGGCCAGCCGCAGCGCGAGCGGCACCAGGTCCACCAGCTGCGCCGGCCCGGCGGCCGCGAGCGCCCCGGGCAGCAGGGCCCGGGCCTCCTCGCGGACCGCCGGCGCCCAGTCGGTGCTCCGGATCAGCAGCAGCGGCAGCAGCGCGGGGACCTGCGCCCCGGCCGTCAGCGCCAGCGCGCGGATCCGGCCGTCCGGGTGGCACAGGGCCAGCGCCAGTTCGCCGGTCCACAGCCCGGCGCGGTAGCCGCCGCCCCCGGTCCGCAGCCGGACCCGCTCGGCCAGCCGCTCCACGGCGCCGGGCTCGTACCCGGTCCAGGTGGTGCGGGCGTGCTCGCGCACGCCCCAGTCGAAGTCGGTCCAGCGCTCGGCGGCGGCCGGTCCGCCGAGCACCCGGGCCACCGGCTCGCCGGCCGTCACGCGTCGTACCAGGTCCGTCCAGGACGCTCGTTCCCCTGTCATGCGGGGATGGTAGGCGGCCCCGGGCGGCCTTCGCCTCCTGTTATTCGCCGGTATCCATGCAGGTCAGAGCCGTTCCGCCCGAGGTCGTTGACGAAACATGCGGAGTAGTGCATAGTTATGCCTGTCGTTGATTGCACCGTGAAGGAGAAACCCGTGACCGAGCGCGTCGTACTCGCCTACTCGGGCGGCCTGGACACCTCCGTCGCCATCGGCTGGATCGCCGAGGAGACGGGCGCCGAGGTCATCGCCGTTGCCGTGGACGTCGGCCAGGGCGGCGAGGACCTGGACGTCATCCGCAAGCGCGCGCTCGCCTGCGGTGCCGTCGAGGCCGAGGTCGCGGACGCCAAGGACGAGTTCGCCGAGGAGTACTGCCTCCCGGCGATCAAGGCGAACGCCATGTACATGGACCGGTACCCGCTGGTCTCGGCCCTGTCCCGGCCGACCATCGTCAAGCACCTGGTCGCCGCCGCCAACAAGCACGGCGCCTCGATCGTGGCCCACGGCTGCACCGGCAAGGGCAACGACCAGGTCCGCTTCGAGGCCGGCATCCAGGCCCTCGGCCCGCACCTCAAGTGCATCGCCCCGGTCCGCGACTACGCGATGACCCGCGACAAGGCCATCGCCTTCGCCGAGAAGGCCGACCTGCCGATCGCGACCACCAAGAAGTCCCCGTACTCCATCGACCAGAACGTCTTCGGGCGGGCCGTCGAGACGGGCTTCCTGGAGGACATCTGGAACGCCCCGATCGAGGACATCTACGAGTACACCTCGAACCCGGCCACCCCCCGCGAGGCCGACGAGGTCGTCATCTCCTTCAAGGCGGGCGTCCCGGTCGCCATCGACGGCAAGCCCGTCACCGTGCTCCAGGCGATCCAGCAGCTCAACGAGCGCGCCGGCGCCCAGGGCATCGGCCGGATCGACATGGTCGAGGACCGGCTCGTGGGCATCAAGTCCCGCGAGGTGTACGAGGCCCCCGGCGCGATCGCGCTGATCGCCGCTCACTCCGAGCTGGAGAGCGTCACCGTCGAGCGCGAGCTGGCCCGCTACAAGCGGCAGGTCGAGCAGCGCTGGAGCGAGCTGGTCTACGACGGCCTGTGGTTCTCCCCGCTCAAGCGCGCCCTGGACGGCTTCATCAACGAGGCCAACCAGCACGTCACCGGTGACATCCGGATGACCCTGCACGGCGGCCGCGCCGTGGTCACCGGCCGGAAGTCCGAGGAGTCGCTGTACGACTTCAACCTGGCGACCTACGACTCGGGCGACACCTTCGACCAGTCCAAGGCCCAGGGCTTCATCGACATCTTCGCCCTGTCGGCGAAGATCGCGGCCAAGCGCGACCTGGCGTAACGCCCCCTCGTCGACAGGCCGCCTCCCCGCCCCGCGGCGGGGAGGCGGTGGCACATCCACCCTCTTGAGGAGCAGTAGCTGTGAGCAGCAACAACGGTGACGTCCGGCTCTGGGGCGGCCGGTTCGCCGACGGCCCGGCCGAGGCCCTGGCGAAGCTGTCCGCGTCGGTCCACTTCGACTGGCGGCTGGCGCCGTACGACATCGCCGGCTCCCGCGCCCACGCACGCGTGCTCCACACGGCGGGACTGCTCACGGCCGACGAGCTCGAGCGGATGATCGCCGGGCTGGACCTGCTGGAGGCCGACGTGGCCGCCGGTACCTTCACCGGCACCATCGCCGACGAGGACGTCCACACCGCCCTGGAGCGGGGCCTGCTGGAACGGCTCGGCCCGGACCTCGGCGGCAAGCTGCGGGCCGGCCGGTCCCGCAACGACCAGGTGGCCACCCTCTTCCGGATGTACCTGCGCGACCACGCGCGGATCATCGGCGGCCTGGTCGCCGAGCTCCAGGACGCGCTGGTGGGCCTGGCCGAGGCGCACGCGGACGTGGCCATGCCCGGCCGCACGCACCTCCAGCACGCCCAGCCGGTGCTCTTCGCCCACCACGTCCTGGCGCACGTCCAGTCGCTGTCCCGGGACGCGGAGCGGCTGCGGCAGTGGGACACCCGCACCGCCGTCTCGCCGTACGGCTCCGGTGCCCTGGCCGGGTCCTCGCTGGGCCTCGACCCGGAGGCGGTCGCCGCCGACCTTGGCTTCGAGCGCGGCTCGGTGGGCAACTCCATCGACGGCACGGCCTCGCGGGACTTCGTGGCGGAGTTCGCCTTCGTCACCGCGATGATCGGGATCAACCTGTCCCGGATCGCCGAGGAGATCATCATCTGGAACACGAAGGAGTTCTCCTTCGTCACCCTCCACGACGCCTTCTCCACCGGCTCCTCGATCATGCCGCAGAAGAAGAACCCGGACATCGCCGAGCTGGCGCGCGGCAAGTCGGGCCGGCTGATCGGCAACCTCACCGGCCTGCTGGCCACCCTCAAGGCGCTCCCGCTGGCCTACAACCGGGACCTCCAGGAGGACAAGGAGCCGGTCTTCGACTCCTGCGACACGCTCGAGGTCCTGCTGCCGGCCTTCACCGGCATGATGGCCACCCTCACGGTCAACCGGGAGCGGATGGAGGAGCTGGCCCCTGCCGGCTTCTCGCTCGCCACCGACATCGCCGAGTGGCTGGTCAAGCAGGGCGTGCCGTTCCGGGTGGCGCACGAGGTCGCCGGCGAGTGCGTCAAGGTCTGCGAGGCCGAGGGCATCGAGCTGGACCAGCTCACCGACGAGCAGTTCGCCAAGATCTCCGAGCACCTGACCCCGGAGGTCCGCACCGTCCTGGACGTCAAGGGCGCGCTGGCCTCCCGCAACGGCCGGGGCGGCACCGCCCCCTCCGCGGTCGCCGTCCAGCTCACCGAGGTCAAGGCCGACCTGGTCATCCAGCACGCCTGGGCCACCGCCAAGCAGAAGTAACCGCGGATCCCGCACCCCGACCGGGGCGGTCCGGCGCACCAGCGCCGGGCCGCCCCGGTCTTTGGCGTTCCCGCAGGACCTCCGGAACGCTGCACCGAGCCGATAATGAGACAAGAATGTCTCATCTGAGGTATGGTTGTCTCATGGCCATGGACCGCGACCAGGTGCTGCGCGACGCAGCCGCCCTGCTCTCCCGCAAGTCGACCGCGACGATGGACGAGGTCGCGAAGGCCGCCGGGATCGGCCGGGCGACCCTGCACCGGCACTTCGCCGGCCGCGACGCCCTGGTCCGCGCACTCGAAGAACTCGGCATCCGCGAGTTCGAGGGCGCCTGCGACCGGGCCGGCCTGGAAACCGGCTCCCCGGTCGAGGCGCTGCGCCGCCTGATCGCCGAGAGCGAGCCGCACGCCCAGCTGCTGGCCTTCCTGGTCACCGAGAACCAGCTCTTCGAAGGCGACCAGGTCAACGCGGGCTGGGCCCGGCTGGACGCGCGCGTCTGCGCGCTCTTCCGCCGCGGCCAGGAAGAGGGCGAGATCCGCATCGACCTCAGCCCCGCCTGGCTCACCGAGGCCCTGTACGGCCTCATCGGCACCTGCGCCTGGGCCGTCATGGACGGCCGGGTCGCCGCCAAGGACTACCACCACATGATCACCGAGCTGCTGCTCGGTGGCGCACGACGGAGTGAGAGATGACCAGTACCGAACAGCTGCGAGCAGGAGAAGGGACGATGGCCAAGAGCCGCGGGCGCTGGCTCGCGCTCTCCGTCCTGGTGCTGGCCGTGCTGCTCGTCGCGGTCGACGCCACCGTCCTCGGGCTCGCCACGCCCTTCCTGAGCGAAGACCTCAAGCCGTCCGGCACCCAGCTGCTGTGGATCGGCGACGTCTACTCCTTCATCATCGCCGGCCTGCTGGTCTCCATGGGCAGCCTCGGCGACCGGATCGGCCGCAAGAAGCTGCTGCTGACCGGCGCCGTCGCCTTCGGCGCGGTCTCCGTGCTCAACGCCTACGCCACCAGCCCCGAGATGATGATCCTCGCCCGGGCCCTGCTCGGCGTGGCCGGCGCGACCCTGATGCCCTCCACCCTGGCCCTGATCCGCAACATCTTCCACGACCCCAAGGAGCGCAGCCTCGCCATCGGCATCTGGGGCGCCACCGCCTCGGCCGGCGCCGCCGTCGGCCCGGTGGTGGGCGGCTTCCTGCTCGAGCACTTCTGGTGGGGCTCGGTCTTCCTGATCAACCTGCCCGTGATGGCCGTCCTGGTGGTCGTCGGCGTCAAGCTGCTGCCCGAGTCGAAGAACCCGGTCGCCGGCCCCTGGGACCTGGTCAGCGTCGGCCTCTCCCTGGTCGGCATCATCGCCCTGGTGTACGCCGTCAAGGAAGCGGCCACCGAGGGCCCCACGGCCATGGCCGGCGCGGCCGCGCTGCTCGGCCTGGCCGCCCTGTGGGCCTTCGTCCGCCGCCAGTTCACCCTCGCCGCGCCGCTGCTCGACATGCGGCTGTTCCGGCACCGCGGCTTCTCCGGCGCGGTCCTGGCCGACCTGCTCACCGTCTTCGGCCTCTCCGGCCTGGTCTTCTTCCTCTCCCAGTTCCTCCAGCTCGTCCAGGGCCGCGAGCCGCTGGAGGCGGGCCTGGCCGAACTGCCCGCCGCCATCGGCGCGGTGGTCACCGGTCTGGTCGCCGGCCGCTACGCCCGCCGCTACTCGGTGCGCTCCGTGGTCACCGGCGGCCTGGCCGCCATCGGCCTGGCGCTCGGCGCGCTCACCCTCATCGACCGGTCCAGCGGCTACCCGCTGCTGGGCGCCTCGCTGCTGGTGGTCGGCCTGGGTGCCGGTTTCTCCTTCACCGTCACCGCGGACGTGATCCTCTCCAGCGTGCCCAAGGAGCAGGCTGGTTCGGCCTCCGCCGTCTCCGAGACGGCCTACGAGCTCGGTGCGGCCCTCGGCATCGCCCTGCTCGGCTCGATCGTGACCGGCGCCTACCGGGGCTTCCCGGTACCGGCCGGGGTGCCCGCCCCGGTCGCGGAGGCGGCCCACGAATCCCTCGGCGGCGCCGTCGAGGCGGCCAGGACGCTGCCCGGCCCGACCGCCGAGGCCGTCACGACCGCCGCCCAGCACGCCTTCGTCGACGGGCTCCGGCTCGCCTCCGGGGTCGGCGCGGCCGTCCTGCTGGCCACCGCCGTCGCCGCCTGGTTCCTGCTGCGCGGCCAGCAGCTCGCCGACCACGTCGAACACTGACGCCCCACCAGACCGCGGCGCCCCGCGCACAGTTGACAGTGTGATCGTCCGACCGGCAGCATCCGGCCGGTGGAGATCAACGACCTGACACCCGCGGAGCGCCGCGTCTGGCAGGCCTTCCCCTTCGACGAGGCCGTGGACTTCCGCGAGGACCCCGACGAGGACCCGGTCACCGGCGCCTCCTGGGGCCCCGAGCGGACCGTACGGGCGGAGGTGCTGCGGGCGCTGATCCTGGGCGGCCCGGTCCGGGAAGGTGCCACCGCCGGACTGAACCTGACCGGTGTCAGGATCACCGGCGAGCTGTACCTCAAGTACGGCCGCAGCGAGCACCCCCTGCGGATGCGCGGCAGCTGGTTCGAGAAGACCCCGGTCTTCTACGGAGCGCAGCTGCCGACGCTGGTCCTGACCGACTCCGTGCTGCCCGGCCTGGACGCCCCCAACATCCACCTCGACCTGCAACTGCGGCTGTCGTGCGCCCGGATCGCCGGCCAGGTCAAGCTCTCCGGCGCGCGCATCGCCGGCGGGGTGTTCCTCAACGACGCGGTCTTCGGGCCCGCCGGCGAGGACTGCGCCGGTGACCACACCGAGCCGACCGCCCTGCTCCTCAACCACGTCTCCGTAGGTACCGACATCCGCGCCAAGCGGCTCACCGTGCACGGGCGCACCCTGCTCAACGCCACCACCGTCGGCGGCCGGGTCATCCTGGACGACTCCCGCCTCCTGGCGCCCGGGGGCAACGCACTCCAGGCCGAGACGCTCTCGGTCGGCACCGATCTGCTCGCCCGCAGGCTGCACGCCGAAGGCACCTGCAACCTCAGCAGTACGCGCATACCCGGGCAGCTCAACTTCCACCGGGCCCGCCTGTTCGCCCCCGACGGCACGGCCCTGCGGGTCAGCAGCGCGGTCCTGGGCGAACTGTGGCTGAGCCGCACGGCCACCGTCCGGGGCGCGGTCAGCCTGCGCCGGGCCCAGATCGACGTCCTGTCCGTACCGCCGCAGGTCTGGCCCGACCGGGTGCGGCTCGACGGCCTCACCTACCGGACGCTGGGCCCGCACGTACCGGCGGAGGACCGGCTGCCGCTACTGGCGCACGACGAGGCCGGCTACCTTCCCTACGCCTACGAACAGCTCGCCACCGCCTACCGCACCGCGGGCGACGAGGCCGGCGCCCGCACCGTGCAACTGGCCAAACTCCGCCGGCACCGCCGCACCCTGCCCCGGCACGCCCGCCTCTGGGGCCTCCTCCAGGACGCCACCGTCGGCTACGGCTACCGGCCCATGCGGGCCGCCGGCTGGCTGTGCGCCCTGCTGCTGACCGGCGCGGTGGCCTTCGCCGTGCACACCCCGCCGCCGCTCAAGCCCGGCGAGGCCCCCCAGTTCAACCCGGTCTTCTACACCCTCGACCTGCTGCTGCCGGTCATCGGCTTCGGGCAGGAGGCCGCCTTCGCCCCGGCCGGCTGGCAGCAGTGGCTCTCGTACCTGCTGATCGTCACCGGCTGGACCCTGGCCACCACCATCCTGGCCGGTATCAGCCGCTCGCTCAGCCGGCAGTGACCACCGCCGCGCGGCACGCCGAAGGGCCGGACCCCTGACGGGATCCGGCCCTTCGCGACACCTCGGTCCGGCGGCTCAGGCCGCCTTCGCCTTGGTCGCGTACATGTCGACGTACTCCTGGCCCGACAGCCGCATGACCTCGGTCATCACCGAGTCGGTGACGGCCCGCAGGACGTAGCGGTCCCGGTCCATGCCCTCGTACCGGGAGAACTCCATCGGCTCGCCGAAGCGCACGGTCACCTTGCCGGGCCGCGGCAGGCCGGCGCCGCCGGGCTGGAGCTTGTCCGTGCCGATCATCGCGAACGGGACCACCGGCGCCCCCGTCATCAGGGTGAGCCGCGCGATGCCGGTCCGGCCCCGGTACAGGCGGCCGTCGGGGGAGCGGGTGCCCTCCGGGTAGATGCCGAAGATCCGGCCCTCCTCGAGGATCCGGCGGCCGGTCATCAGCGCCGCGACGCCGCCGTTGGCGCCGTCCCGGTCCACCGGGACCATGCCGACCCCGGTGAAGAACCACGCCATCAGCCGGCCCTTGAGGCCCTTGCCGGTGACGTACTCGTCCTTGCCGATGAAGCACACCTGACGGTCGCAGACCAGCGGCAGGATCATCGAGTCGATGAACGTGAGGTGGTTGCCCGCGAGGATCACCGGACCGCTGCCCGGGATGTTCTCCACGCCCTCCACCTGGGGGCGGAACATCAGGCGCAGGACCGGTCGGAGTGAGGCCTTGATCAGCGCGAAACGGGACAACGGGAGCCCTCCGGCGTCGTGAGCGGTTCTTGCACCGCACCAAGTCAGTGCAGGTGAGGACGATACTCGCGGGTGCACTCTGATCGCACATCGGGTTCACGAAGCCGATACGCGGTGTTGACGCGTGTTTCCGTCATGTTCCGGTCGGGCTCGACCCGATGTAAGCAAGCGCTGCCTACCATCGGCACGCCGATCCAGGGGCCTGCGCCCCGGAGATCCCGGGACCGCGGACCCTTCCGCCGGATCGGCTTTCGAACCGGATCCGAGTCGAAGCCGAGGAGCACTCATGACGCAGGGTGGGACGGCGCGCCGCAGCGTGCTGGGGGCGGCGGTACTCGCCGCGGGCACGACCGCGGTGAGCCTGGGGGCGGGCCCCGCGGCCGCCCAGGGGGCCGCACCGGCCCAGGCGGCGGCGGGCGGCCACGGCCGGGGCTACCGCGCCCTGCCGGTGCCCACCGTCATCGGGCACCGCGGCGCCAGCGGCTACCGGCCCGAGCACACCCTGGGCTCGTACCAGCTGGCCCTGGACCTCGGTGCGCACGTCATCGAGCAGGACCTGGTCCCCACCAAGGACGGGCACCTGGTCTGCCGCCACGAGAACGAGATCGGCGGCACCACGGACGTGGCCGACCACCCGGAGTTCGCCGGGCGGCGCACCACCAAGACCGTCGACGGGGTCGCGATCACCGGCTGGTTCACCGAGGACTTCACCCTCGCCGAGCTGAAGACCCTGCGGGCCAAGGAGCGCATCCCCGCGGTCCGCCAGCGCAACACCCTGTACGACGGGCGCTGGGCGGTGCCCACCTTCGAGGAGGTGCTGCGCTGGGCCCGCCGGGAGGGCCGCCGCCGGGGCCAGGAGGTGTGGCTGCACGTCGAGACCAAGCACCCCACCTACTTCCGCTCCCTGGGCCTGGGCCTGGAGGAGCCGCTGGCCCGGCTGCTGCGCCGGTACGGGCGCGACCACCGCGACGCGGCCGTCTTCCTCCAGTCCTTCGAGCCCTCCTCCATCCAGCGGCTGGGCCGTCTGGTGGACGCCCCGCGGGTGGTGCTGCTCGGCGCGGCCGGCACCCGGCCCTGGGACCTCGAGCAGGCCGGGGACCCGCGCACGGTCGCGGACCTGGTCAAGCCCGCGGGTCTGAGCTGGATCGCCGGCTTCGCCCAGGGCATCGGGCCCACCCTGGACCTGATCCTGCCGCGGGACGCGGCCGGCGGGCTCGGCACGCCCACCACGCTGGTCGCCGACGCCCATGCCCGGGGGCTGATCCTGCATCCGTACACGGCGCGCAACGAGAACCAGTTCCTGCCGCTGGAGTACCGCAAGGGCACCGACCCCACCGCCTACGGCGACGCCTTCGGCGCCTTCCGCCGGTACTTCGAGCAGGGCATCGACGGCATCTTCACCGACCAGGCCGCCGTTCCGCGCCCGGGCCGAGACCGGGGCCAAGACCCTCACCCTGACCGACCCCACCGTCAACGACCTCGGGTGCGACGCCCCGCGCACCGCCTT
>NZ_JBFBGK010000124.1:0-21517 GCF_040684615.1 Streptomyces sp. NPDC089919 | reverse complement strand
CATACCCCACCCCGCCCCTTCCCGAAACCGGTGGGCTCCGCCCCCGGATCCCCCGTACCGCCGCTCCGCGACGGTGCGCTCAAACGCCGCGCGGCTGGGTAGGCCCCCGGCCCCGCCGCTGCGCGACGGGCTTTCGGGGCTCCGCCCCGGACCCCGCGCCTCAAGCGCCGGCGAGGCTGGGTGTGCCGGGCGCAGCCCAGGCCCGCACCGCCGCTCCGCGACGGTCGCCTCAAGCGCCGGCGGGGCTGGGTTGGCCCCCGTACCGCTGCCGAGCGGCGGGACGGCGGGGCAGCCAGCAGGCGCGGGGCCGGTCAGGTGGCGGGGGAGGGGGTCAGTTGGTCGGCTAGCCAGGTGGGGATGCCGCCCAGGAGGCGAAAGAGGCGGGTGGCTTCGGCGCGGAGGCGGGTGGCCTCCGGCTCGGGTTCGGCTTCGGCGAGGGCGGCCAGCGCCGGGGCCGTGCCGACCAGGAAGCCCAGCTCCTCCCGGATCCGCAGGGACTCCGAGAAGCCCTGCCGGGCCTCCGCCAGCTCGCCGTCCCGCAGCGCCAGACCGGCCAGGTGCCGCCACGTGAAGGACAGCAGCAGCGTGTCGCCCTGCGCCAGGGCCCCCGCATGGGCCCGCCGGTACGCCGGCTTCGCGGACTGCGGCGAGTCCGCCAGGTGCTCGGCCACCAGCCCCCGCCGGAAGTCCAGCAGCGGCCGGGTCCGGGAGCCCGGCGCCAGCAGGGCCGCGGCCCGGCCCAGCGCGGAGCGGGCCTCGTCGGCCCGGTCCCGTACGCCCAGGACCGTGGCCGCGTACGCCAGCTGCCCGCGCTCACAGGCCGCGGCGCCCCGCTCGTCGTCCTCCCGGGCCACCGCCTCGGCGTGCCGCAGCGCCTCCTCGGCCTCCGCCCAGCCCTGCCCGGTGAACAGGCACCGCTCCACCAGCAGGGCCGTGCGCTGCACCGCGGGGCCCGGGGCCCCGGCGTGCGGCGTCAGCAGCTCCGCCGCATCCGACCAACAGCCGCGGGAGCGCAGCCGCCATATCGCCCGCTGGAGGGGGTCCTCGCCCCACGCCGTACCGGCACTCGACATGGCGGTGTCCGCCACATTGCCCTCCCCAAAGCGCGCGTCATCGAGCCTTGGGGCGAATCCCAGCACACACCTGAGGGCTGGGCCAAGGGGTCAGGTGAACGGTTTCACAAACCATCCGTCGTGTTTTCGCCTGAGGACCCCGCGCCCGCCGCCACCCCCGGTGGCGTTCCGTCAGCTCATCCGCAGGGCGAGGAAGAAATCGAGCTTGTCCTCCAGCCGCGAGAGGTCACGCGCCGTCAACTGCTCGATCCTGCCGACCCGGTAGCGCAGCGTGTTGACGTGCAGGTGCAGCCGGGTCGCGCAGCGGGTCCAGGAGCCGTCGCAGTCGAGGAAGGCCTCGAGCGTCGGGATGAGCTCCGCGCGGTGGCGCCGGTCGTAGTCCCGCAGCGGGTCCAGCAGCCGGGCCGTGAAGGCGCGCCGGACGTCGTCCGGGACGAACGGCAGCAGCAGGACGTGCGAGGCCAGCTCGTGGTGGCCGGCGGCGCAGACCCGGCCCGGCCGGGCCGCGGCCACCCGGCGGGCGTGCCGGGCCTCCTCCAGCGCCCCGCGCAGCCCCTCGGCCGAGTGCACCGCCGCGCTGACGCCCAGGGTGAGCCGCCCGTCGTCGGCCAGGCCGGCCGCCAGCGGCTCGCGCACCGACGCCAGCAGGGCGTCGGCGTGCAGGGCCTTGTCGGGCTCGCCCTCGCCCGCCAGCGCCGGCAGCGGCACCAGCGCGATGGCCTCGTCGCCCGCATGGGCGACCGCGATCCGGTCGGAGGGCTCGGGCCCGGAGACACCCGGGTCGACCAGGATCTCCTCCAGCAGCGACTGGGCCACCGGGCCGCCGGGGATGTCCCCGCCGTCCCAGTCCACCCGGGCCACCACGACCTGCCAGTGCGGGGCCGCGCCGAGCCCCGGCAGCAGCACCGGGGCGGCCACCCGCAGGCGGGCCGCGATCTCGGCCGGCGCGGCGCCGGTCTGCACCAGCTCCAGCACTTCCTGGGCGAGCCGGCGGCGCACCGTGCGGGCGGCGTCCCGCCGGTCCCGCTCGACCGCGATCAGCTGGGTGACGCCCTGGAGCAGGTCCAGCCGCTCGGCCGGCCAGTCGCCGGCGTCGGCCTCGACCGCCAGCAGCCAGTCCGACAGCACGCTCTCGCGGACGTCCCGGGCACCCGCGGCCCCGGCCCGGCCCGCTCCCCTGATCGGGAAGAGGGAGTAGGTAATACCCTGGATGGAGATCCGGTGCGGGCCCCGGCGACCTGTCCGGACGGCCGCCAGATGCTCGCTCGCCAGCGCCGCGCACACGCCCGGCGGGAGCGGCTCTCCGGCCCCGGCGATCTGCCGGCCCGTGGGGGAGAGCACCCACGCGCGCAGATCGAGGTCGGTGGTGAGCAGATCGAGCACCACGTCCGGTCCGCCACCGGCGGGACCCGACGTCATCAGCCTCCGGTGCCGGTCGACCACGGCCGCGAGGTCTCCGGCGCGCTCTCCGGACACCTGCCGGACCACGTATTCCGTGATCGTGGCGAATGCAACGTCCTCGTTCACCGCGAACAGCGGCAGGCGGTTGCGCAGACAGGCCGAAACGAGGTCTTCCGGGATGCCCCCGATCTCCGCCTCGCCCGCCGCGAGGCCCGCGACACCGGCGCTCGCAAGGATTCGTACGAAAGGCTCGGAGTCGGCTGAATTTCGACGCCACGCGAGCCCTGTCAGCACCAATTCTCCGCCAGAGAGGTATCGGCTCGGGTCCCTCAGATCCGTGGTCATCACGCCACGGACGGTCCGGTCCAGCTCTTCCTCGCCGCCGAGCAGCCGCAGGCCCAGCGCCTCGGTTTCCAGCAGTGCGCGCAGCCGCATGGGGTCGCCGCCGATCTGTCTCGATGTTGCCGTTGGGAATCGGCGAGGTCAGCGCGACTCGCCTTTCATACGAATCTACAAGACGAAGGAGGCAGCCAGCCAACTGCTTCATGGTTTCGGTGACTGCACCCGAGGGATGCGCGGCTTGTGTACTGACTCCACACCGCGTTAACAGCACGTGAACGACCAGTCGAGGGACTTTGGCCCTCCTGGCTTGAAGTGAACGACCCGATTAAGAAGAAGAGAGCCGCACATGGACTTCCTTCGCCCCGCCAGCTGGGAGGAGGCGCTCGCCGCTAAGGCCGAGTACCCCACAGCTGTGCCGATCGCGGGTGGCACCGACATCATGGTCGAGATCAACTTCGACCACCGCCGTCCGGAGTACCTCCTCGACCTCAACCGCATCGAGCTGCTGCGGGAGTGGGAGGTAGGCGAGGAGGTCACCAAGCTGGGCGCCTCCGTCCCGTACACCCAGATCATGGAGAACCTGCGCAGCACGCTGCCGGGGCTCGCGCTCGCCTCGCACACGGTCGCGTCCCCGCAGATCCGCAACCGCGGCGGCGTCGGCGGCAACCTCGGTTGCGCCTCGCCCGCCGGCGACTCCCACCCCGCGCTGCTCGCCGCCGACTGCCATGTCGAGGTCGAGTCGGTACGTGGTTCGCGCCTGATCCCGATCGACGAGTTCTACACCGGCGTCAAGCGCAACGCGCTCGCCGCCGACGAGCTCATCAAGACGGTGCACATCAAGAACGCCACCGGTCCGCAGCAGTACTCCAAGGTCGGCACCCGCAACGCGATGGTCATCGCGGTCTGCGGCTTCGGCCTGGCGGTGCACAGCGACACCCGCACCGTGCGTACGGGCATCGCCTCGGCAGCCCCGACCCCGATCCGGGCCAAGGCCGCCGAGGAGTTCCTGAACGCCGCGCTCGAAGAGGGCGGTTTCTGGGACAACGGCAAGGTCATCACCCCGTCGATCGCCAAGCAGTTCGGTGAGCTCGCCTCCGCCGCGTGCAACCCGATCGACGACGTCCGTGGCACGGCGAAGTACCGCCGGCACGCGGTCGGCATCCTTGCTCGCCGTCAGCTCGTCTGGACGTGGGAGCAGTACCGCGGCACGAACGGCCGCTCGCTTGAAGGGGCTGCGTAACCATGCGCGTCAATTTCACTGTCAACGGTCGCCCGCAGGAAGCCGACGACGTCTGGGAGGGCGAGTCGCTCCTCTACGTCCTGCGTGAGCGCCTGGGCCTGCCCGGTTCGAAGAACGCGTGCGAGCAGGGCGAGTGCGGTTCCTGCACCGTCCGCCTCGACGGCGTACCCGTCTGTTCCTGCCTGGTCGCGGCCGGTCAGGTCGAGGGCCGCGACGTCGTGACCGTCGAGGGCCTGGCCGACTTCGCCAAGCAGCGCGAGTCGCACGGCCACGCCTGCGGCACCGGCGCCTGCGGCGGCGGTGCGGGCGTGTCCACGGACGAGGCCAAGCAGTGGTCCGCCAAGGGCACCGACTCCCAGACCGGCGAGGGCGTCGAGCTCTCCAACATCCAGCAGGCGTTCATCGACGCCGGCGCCGTGCAGTGCGGTTTCTGCACCCCGGGTCTGCTGGTCCAGGCGGACGCGCTGCTGGAGGAGAACTCCTCCCCGTCCGACCAGGACATCCGTGAGGCCCTGTCCGGCAACCTCTGCCGCTGCACGGGCTACGAGAAGATCCTCGACGCGGTCCGCCTGGCGGCCGCCCGTCAGTCTGAGGCGGTCTGACCATGGCCAACACCCGTACGACGCCCGCCGGTACGCCGACGAACGTCACGCAGAAGCACAACAAGGGCGGCATCGGCGAGTCCACGCTCCGCCCGGACGGCACCCTCAAGGTCACCGGTGAGTTCGCCTACTCCTCGGACATGTGGCACGAGGACATGCTGTGGGGCCAGACCCTGCGCAGCACCGTCGCGCACGCCGAGATCGCGTCCATCGACATCTCCGAGGCGCTGGCCATGCCCGGCGTCTACTCGGTGCTGACGTACGACGACCTGCCGGCCGAGATGAAGAACTACGGCCTGGAGATCCAGGACACCCCGGTCCTGGCCAACGGCCGGGTACGGCACCACGGTGAGCCGGTCGCCCTGGTGGCAGCCGACCACCCGGAGACCGCCCGCCGCGCGGCCGCCAAGATCAAGATCGACTACCGGGAGCTGCCGCTCGTCACGGACGAGGCCTCCGCCCTCGCCCCCGACGCGCCGCTGATCCACGAGGGCCGCGACGACCACCACTCCGGTCACGTCCCGCACCCGAACATCGTGCACCGCCAGCCGATCATCCGCGGCAACGTGGAAGAGGCCCGCAAGCGCGCCGACGTGATCGTCGAGGGCGAGTACACCTTCGGCATGCAGGACCAGGCCTTCCTCGGCCCGGAGTCCGGCCTCGCGGTGCCCTCCGAGGACGGCGGCGTCGACCTCTACGTCGCCACCCAGTGGCTGCACTCGGACCTCCAGCAGATCGCCCCGGTCCTGGGCCTGCCGCCGGAGAAGGTGCGCATGACGCTCTCCGGCGTCGGCGGTGCCTTCGGTGGCCGCGAGGACATCTCGATGCAGATCCACGCCTGCCTGCTGGCCCTCGCGACCAACAAGCCGGTCAAGATCGTCTACAACCGCTTCGAGTCCTTCTTCGGCCACGTGCACCGCCACCCGGCGAAGCTCTGGTACGAGCACGGCGCCACCAAGGACGGCAAGATCACGCACATGAAGTGCAAGATCGTGCTGGACGGCGGCGCCTACGCCTCGGCCTCCCCGGCCGTGGTCGGCAACGCCTCCTCCCTCTCCGTCGGCCCGTACGTCATCGACGACGTCGACATCGAGGCGATCGCGCTCTACACGAACAACCCGCCCTGCGGCGCGATGCGCGGCTTCGGCGCCGTCCAGGCCTGCTTCGCGTACGAGGCCCAGATGGACAAGCTCGCGGCGAAGCTGGGCATGGACCCGGTCGAGTTCCGCCAGCTCAACGCCATGGAGATGGGCACGATCATGCCCACCGGCCAGGTCGTGGACTCCCCGGCCCCGGTCGCCGAGCTGCTGCGTCGGGTCAAGGCCCGCCCGCTGCCGCCGGAGCGCCAGTGGGAGACGGCCGGCGAGGGCGCGGACGTCCGCGCGCTGCCCGGCGGTCTGTCGAACACCACCCACGGCGAGGGCGTCGTCCGCGGCGTCGGCTACGCGGTCGGCATCAAGAACGTCGGCTTCTCCGAGGGCTTCGACGACTACTCCACCGCCCGGGTGCGCCTGGAGGTCATCAACGGCGAGCCGGTCGCGATGGTCCACACGGCCATGGCGGAGGTCGGCCAGGGCGGCGTCACCGTGCACGCCCAGATCGCCCGTACCGAGCTCGGCGTCACGCAGGTCACCATCCACCCGGCCGACACCCAGGTCGGCTCCGCCGGTTCCACGTCCGCCTCCCGGCAGACGTACATGACCGGTGGCGCGGTGAAGAACACCTGTGAGGCCGTCCGCGAGGCGCTGCTGGAGATCGGCCGCCGCAAGAACGGCTCCTACCACCCGGCCTGGGCCCACGCCGAGCTCCTGCTGGAGGGCGGCAAGGTCGTCACCGACGCCGGCGAGGTCCTCGCGGACATCGCCGACATCCTCGAGGACGAGGCCATCGACCTCGAGCTCGAGTTCCGCCACCGTCCGACGGTCGCCTTCGACCTGAAGACCGGCCAGGGCGACGGCCACGTCCAGTACACCTTCGCCGCGCACCGCGCGGTGGTCGAGGTGGACACCGAGCTCGGCCTCGTCAAGGTCGTCGAGCTGGCCACCGCCCAGGACGTCGGCAAGGCGCTGAACATGCTCTCCGTGGTCGGCCAGATCCAGGGTGGTACCACCCAGGGCCTCGGCGTGGCGGTCATGGAGGAGATCATCGTGGACCCGAAGACCGCGAAGGTGCGCAACCCCTCCTTCACGGACTACCTGATCCCGACCATCCTCGACACCCCGACCATCCCGGTCGACGTCCTGGAGCTCGCCGACCCGAACGCCCCGTACGGCCTGCGCGGCCTGGGCGAGGCGCCCACCCTGTCGTCCACCCCGGCCGTCCTCGCGGCGATCCGGGCGGCGACCGGCCTGGAGCTCAACAAGACGCCGATCCGTCCCGAGGCCCTCACCGGCACCCTCTAGGACGGCGTCCTCCGGGGGCCGAAAGGCCCCCGGACCCCGGGACCGCGAGGTCCCGGCCCCAGACTCTCCGGACGGTGTGCACGGGAACGTCACACTTCACGGCACACCGTCCGGAGTACGAAGTACCGCACCGCTCGCGGTCCGCTCCACCCCCCGCAGTAACCCGCAGTACCGCAGTACACAGCAGAGCCCGCAGTACCCCAGCAGTAACACAGCTCGGGCCGTCACCCCGGGTCGTGCAGCCAAACGCAGGTCCCAAATCCCGCACTTTCCAATCCCCATCGCGGGTGCCCCTTTGAACCTTGGGAGTTAGGCACCATGACCCAGTCGTCAGTGGAGCCCAAGACCACCGCGGAAGACGCCGGTTCCGGCGCTCTGAACCCCGCGGGTCGGTCCTGGCTCGACCGGTACTTTCACATCACCCACAGAGGATCCACCGTCTCGCGCGAAGTGCGCGGCGGCATCACCACCTTCATGGCGATGGCGTACATCCTCCTGCTCAACCCGCTGATCCTCTCGGGCAAGGACGTCGCCGGCGACACCATGTCCCAGAAGGCGCTGATCACGGCCACGGCCTTCGCCGCCGCCGTCACCACCCTCCTGATGGGCTTCATCGGCAAGGTCCCGCTGGTCCTCGCCGCCGGCCTCTCCGTCTCCGGCGTGATCTCCTCGCAGGTCGCCCCCGAGATGACCTGGCCGCAGGCCATGGGCATGTGCGTGATGTACGGCGTCGTGATCATGCTCCTGGTCGTCACCGGCCTCCGCGAGATGATCATGAACGCGATCCCGCTCGCGCTCAAGCACGCGATCACCATGGGCATCGGCATGTTCGTCGCCCTGATCGGCCTCTTCAAGGCCGGCTTCGTCGGCCGCGGCCCGGAGTTCGGCCCGCCCGTCACCCTCGGCCCGACCGGTGAACTCGCCGGCTGGCCCGTCCTGATCTTCTGCGTGACCCTGCTCGCCATCTTCGCGCTGCAGGCGCGCAAGGTGCCCGGCGCGATCCTGATCGGCATCGTCGGCGGCACCGTCCTCGCGGCCATCCTCAACGCCGTCGCCGACATCGACCCCAAGGCCTGGAAGAACGGCCCGCCGGAGCTCTCCGGCTCCGCGGTCTCGATGCCCGACTTCTCGCTCTTCGGCAAGGTCGAGTTCGGCGGCTGGGGCGACGTCGGCGTGATGACGGTCGGCATGATCGTCTTCACCCTGGTGCTGGCCGGCTTCTTCGACGCGATGGCCACCATCATCGGCGTCGGTACCGAGGCCAAGCTGGCCGACGACAAGGGCCGCATGCCGGGCCTGTCCAAGGCCCTGTTCATCGACGGTGCCGGCGGTGCCATCGGCGGTATCGCCGGCGGCTCCGGCCAGACCGTCTTCGTCGAGTCCGCCACCGGCGTCGGCGAGGGTGCCCGTACCGGTCTCGCCTCGGTCGTCTCCGGCCTCTTCTTCGCCGCCTGCCTCTTCTTCACCCCGATCACGCAGATCGTCCCGGGTGAGGTCGCCTCGGCCGCCCTGGTGGTCATCGGCGCGATGATGATGCAGAACGCCCGCCACGTGGACTGGGCCGACAGCGCCACCAGCATCCCGGTCTTCCTCACCGTCGTGCTGATGCCGTTCACGTACTCGATCACCGCGGGTGTCGCCGCCGGCGTCATCTCGTACGTGGTCATCAAGCTCGCCCAGGGCAAGGCCCGCGAGATCGGCGGCTTCATGTGGGGCCTGACGGCGATCTTCGTGGTCTTCTACGCCCTGCACCCCATCGAGGGATGGCTCGGCGTCCACTGATCCGGACCTGCTGAGAACCCTCCACGCATCCGATACTGGAAACCGAACCGCGCCGGGAGGCCGACATGCTGGACATCGCCGAAGAGCTGGCCCGGTGGGCCCGGCAGGGACGCGATTTCGCCGTGGCCACCGTGGTGGCCGTCGGCGGCAGCGCCCCCCGGCAACCCGGTGCCGCCCTCGCCGTCGACAGCGACGGCACGGCGATCGGCTCGGTCTCCGGCGGATGCGTGGAGGGTGCCGTCTACGAGCTGTGCCAGCAGGCGCTGGAGGACGGCGAGACCGTCCAGGAGCGCTTCGGCTACAGCGATGACGACGCCTTCGCCGTGGGTCTGACCTGCGGCGGCATCATCGACATCCTGGTCACCCCGGTCCGCGTGGGCTCCCCGCAGCGGGCCGTGTTCGAGGCGGCCCTGGCCGCCGCCGCCCAGGGCGAGGCCGCGGCCGTCGCCCGGGTCGCCGACGGCCCCGCCGAGCTGATGGGGCGGGCCGTGCTGGTCCGCGCCGACGGCTCCTGGGAGGGCGGCCTCGGCGGCCACCCCGAGCTGGACCGCACCGTCGCCGAGGAGGCCCGCGCCATGCTCGACGCCGGCCGGACCGGCGTCCTGGAGATGGGCGCCGACGGGCGCCTGTGCGGCAGCCCCCTGAAACTGCTGGTCGAGTCCAGCGTGCCGGCCCCCCGGATGATCGTCTTCGGGGCCATCGACTTCGCCTCCGCGCTGGTGCGGATCGGCAAGTTCCTCGGCTACCGGGTCACCGTGTGCGACGCCCGGCCCGTCTTCGCGACCAAGACCCGCTTCCCCGAGGCCGACGAGATCGTGGTCGACTGGCCGCACCGCTACCTCGCCTCGACCGAGGTCGACGCGCGGACCGTGCTGTGCGTGCTGACCCACGACGCCAAGTTCGACGTGCCGCTGCTGGAGCTGGCCCTCAAGATGCCGGTCGCCTACGTCGGCGCGATGGGCTCCCGCCGCACCCACGAGGACCGCAACAAGCGGCTGCGCGAGGTCGGCGTCACCGAGCTGGAGCTGGCCCGGCTGCGCTCCCCGATAGGCCTGGACCTCGGCGCCCGCTCCCCGGAGGAGACGGCCCTGTCCATCGCCGCCGAGATCGTCGCCAACCGCCGCGGCGGCAGCGGCGCCGCCCTGACCGGCGCCCAGACCCCGATCCACAAGAACGGCGCCGAGAAAGTGATCGGCCGGATCGGGTCGGTGGCCTGAGGGCCGGACCCCGCCACTCGTACGTACGCGCAAGGGTGCAACCCACACGGGTTGTGCCCTTGGGCCGTTAGGGCAAGGTTGCTTGACCCGTGGGGGGCGGCTCGGTCAGCGTCGGGCCGTGAGTCCCCGACACCCCGCCCTCGCCCTGGCCGCCCTCGCCTTCGCCGCGGTGCTCGCGCAGGGCCCCGGGGTCCTCGCGCAGAGCCCGGGGGCACCCGTGCCCGCGGCCGCCGAGACCCCGCTCTACACCCCCGCCGCCAACCCCGGCGCCGCCGCGCAGGCCCGGCAGCTCTCCGCGGCCGGGCGCTCCCGCGAGGCCGCCGCCATCACCGCCATGGCCGGCACCCCGCACGCCGTGTGGCTGGGGGACCAGACCCCCGCCCGGGCCGAGTCCGAGGCCCGGGCCACCACCCTGGACGCCTTCCGGCGCGGCGCGCTGCCCGTGCTGGTGCTGTACAACGTCCCCGGCCGGGACTGCTCCCAGTACTCCGCCGGCGGGGCCAGCGGCAGCGCGGCCTACCGCTCCTGGATCGACGCGGTGGCCCGCGGGATCGACGACCACCGGGCGCTGGTCGTCCTGGAGCCCGACTCGCTGGCGCTGCTGCCGCGCGAGTGCGCCAGCGGGGCGGACGCCCTCGGCCGGACCCGGACCGCCGCCCGCTACTCCGAGATCGACTACGCGGTACGGGCCCTGGAGGCCAAGCCGGCCACCGACGTGTACCTGGACACCGGCCACGCCACCTGGCACACCGTCAACGACATCGTGCCCCGGCTGCGGCAGGCCGGCATCGCCCGGGCCACCGGCTTCGCGGTCAACATCTCCAACTACAACACCGACGACGCCAACGGCTGGTTCGCCCACCTCGTCTCCGCCTGCCTGCTCTACACCGAGCGCGGCGGCGACAGCGCCGACTGCCCCGACCAGTGGCGCCCGCGCAACGAGGCCCGCGCCTGGCTCACCGCCCACGTCGGCACCCCCGACCCGGCGGTGATGAAGCACTTCATCACCGACACCAGCCGCAACGGCCGGGGCCCCTGGAAGGCCCCGGCCGGCCGGTACGCCGACCCGCAGGAGTGGTGCAACCCGCCCGGCCGGGGCCTGGGGGCCCGCCCCAGCACCGCCACCGGGGACCCGCTGCACGACGCCAGGCTGTGGATCAAGACCCCCGGCGAGTCGGACGGGGCCTGCCTGCGCGGCACCCCCGGGCCCCGGGACCCCGAGCGGGGGACCGTGGACCCGGGCGCCGGCGGCTGGTTCGCCGACCAGGCCCTGGAACTCGTACGGCTGGCGAACCCGGCCCTCGTGAGGTGAGCTACCCCGCGGCCCGGGCCGGCCGGAGCACCGGGATGCCGAAGGAGGGGCTGCCCGGCCGGGGCGCCGGGGCCGCCGGGAGGCCGGCGACGGCGGCCGCCGTCCCGGCGGGGACGTGGGAGAGCCGGTCCGCCGGGTAGCGGGCGGTCTCGCGGTGCCAGTGCAGCACCGCCGCCATCCAGTCCTCCAGCTCCCGCACGTACCCGTCCGCCGCCGCGCGGGCCGCCGGGTCCAGGCCGTGGTCGTCGTAGAGCACCGGCAGGTGGTGGTCGCGGATGTGCACGAACTCCTCGGCCCGCCGCTGCATCAGGTCGGCGACGATCCGGAAGGCGGCCGGGTAGTCGATGCCGAAGAAGTGCTGGGCCACCAGGACGTGGTTGTGCAGCTCGCCCTCGAACTCGACCTCCTTCTGGTACGAGAAGAGGTCGTTGACGATGCAGCCGACGTCCATCGCGGCGTTCTCCAGGGAGCGCACCACCCCGGCCCGCCGGACCTCCTCGGGCATGCCCTTGCCCTCTTGGCCGAGCCGGGCCATGAACATCGTCAGGTCGCTGCCGAAGGTGCGCCGCCGCATCTCCGCGTAGTCCACCGGGTCGGGGACGCGGTTGACGGTGACGTTGTCCGCCTCCCACACCCAGCTCTCCAGCATGTCGAGCAGTGCGGTGCGGAACTCCTCGCGGACGGGTGTGTCCAGGTCCCGCACCGACCGGGCCCACAGCTCCCGGAGGCTGCGCTCCAGGACGATCGCCGGCTCAGGAGCCAGCTCCGGGTGGACCGGGACCATGGCGGCCAGCCGGTCCACCGCGTGCCGGGCGCCGGCGGGGGACCGGCCCGCGCCGAAGACCCGCGGGAAGTAGTCGTCCGCGTACGTGCCCCAGGCCAGCCACTGCGCGGCGAGGGCCAGCCGCCCGGCGTCGGCGTCCGGGTCGATGCCCGCGGCGCAGAGCGCGAAGTCGAAGCCGGCCGCCTTCTCCTCGGTCCACACGTCCGAGCCGGGGTCGCCCGGCTGCGGCTCCAGCATCCCCGACTCCCGGCACCAGTCGAGGAGTTCGGTCCGGACCCGGTCGAGGTGCGGGTTGAGCGTCAGGGCGAACGGCAGCCCGACATCGGGCAGCAGGGAGGGCCCGACCGGGGTGAAGGGGACGTGCGAGAAGCTGCGCCGGCGCAACTCGGCCGCCCGGGGCGCGAAGAGGGAGCGTACGTCCACGGTGGCGGTGCCGGGGCCGGCGGGCAGGAAGGGCAGCGTCACCGACTCGGTCGGCCGGGCGTGCGCGTTCATGTAGCGGCTGGAGACCATGTGCCACTCGTGGCCGCCGGACTGCCAGTCCTGGAGGCCCTTGGCGTACCCGCCGACGGCCGCGAGTTCGGCCGGGCCGAGGCCGTGGGTCAGGGCCAGGGCGGGCACCTCGGTCAGCGCGGTGTGCTCGAACTGGTGCAGCCGGGAGGTCAGCAGGTCGTTGGAGAGCTCCGCCGCCTCCTGGGTGGAGCAGCCCAGGAACGTCTCCAACACCAGTACGGCGTTGGAGAGTTCACCCTCGTCCTCGACCTCGCGCTGGTAGGAGAAGAGGTCGTTGCGCAGATGCACCGCGTCCGCGAAGGAGTCGCGCAGCACCTTGAGCGGGCGGGACCGGGCCACCCGGGCCGGCACCTCGGCGGTGGCGTACTCGACCAGTCCCGCGGACCAGGGCGCGCCGCCGACCTTGCGGCGCATCTCGATGTACTCCAGCGGGTTGGACACCCGGCCGACGTCGATGTTGCGCAGCTCCCACATCGACTCGTCGAGGAGGTTGCGGGTGCTCTCCGAGAACCGGGCCCGCCAGTCCGCCGACATGGCGGGGACGGTCCGCAGCCACAGGTCCCGCAGCCCCGCCTCGACCGGGCCGGTCGGCTCGGGGAAGCCCTCGGCCAGGTCCATCGGCATGAAGGCGGCCAGAGCGTCGAGGTAGGCCCGGGCGCCCTCGCGGTCCTGGGTGCGCTTGAACACCTCGAGGAAGTGGTCGTCGAAGAAGAAGACCCACACGTACCAGTCGGTGATCAGCGACAGGACGTCGGCGTCGCAGTCGGGGTGGGTGTACGAGCAGAGCAGGGCGTAGTCGTGGGAGTCGAGGTCGTGCTCGTCCCAGACCCCGGAGCCCTCCAGCATCCCGAACTCCCGGGCCCACGCCTTGGTGTGTCTCCTCGCCTCCTCCAGATGGGGGTTGAGTCGCGCCGGATGGGGGACGTAGAAATCCGGCAGTTGGAACGGCTGCGTCACCGGGCCCTGGCCTTTCTCGTGGAAGTGCGCGGGACCGGTTCGTCCGGTCCCGCGCACGAGATCAGCGGTGCCCTACCCGTGACCGGCGCCGCCCATGGGGCGGTTCACCGCATCAGGTGACAGTCGTACCTTTTCCCGGGCGCGGAGCGCGGATCCGGGATAGAGGAGTGCGCCCGGGGTGCCGCCTACTCCTCGCCCTCGAGGTCGCCCTCGGTCTCCAGGAAGACCTGCCGGAGCTGCTCGATCACCTGCGGGTCCGGCTTCTCCCACATGCCGCGCGACTCGGCCTCCAGCAGGCGCTCCGCGATGCCGTGCAGGGCCCACGGGTTGGCCTCCTGGAGGAAGGCGCGGTTCTCCGGGTCCAGCACGTACGTCTCGGTGAGCTTGTCGTACATCCAGTCGGCGACCACGCCGGTGGTGGCGTCGTAGCCGAACAGGTAGTCCACCGTGGCGGCGAGTTCGAAGGCGCCCTTGTAGCCGTGGCGGCGCATCGCCTCGATCCACTTCGGGTTGACCACCCGGGCCCGGAAGACCCGGGAGGTCTCCTCCACCAGCGTGCGGGTGCGGACCGTCTCGGGCCGCGTCGAGTCGCCGATGTACGCCTCGGGGGCGGTGCCGCGCAGCGCCCGCACGGTCGCCACCATGCCGCCGTGGTACTGGAAGTAGTCGTCCGAGTCGGCGATGTCGTGCTCGCGGGTGTCGGTGTTCTTCGCGGCCACCGTGATCCGCTTGTACGCCGACTCCATCTCGGCCCGCGCCGGCCGGCCGTTCAGCTCGTGGCCGTACGCGTACCCGCCCCAGACCGTGTAGACCTCGGCCAGGTCCGCGTCGGTGCGCCAGTCCCGGCTGTCGATCAGCTGGAGGATGCCCGCGCCGTAGGTGCCCGGCCGGGAGCCGAAGATACGGGTGGTGGCCCGGCGCTCGTCGCCGTGCTCGGCCAGGTCCGCCTGGGCGTGCGCCCGGACGTAGTTGTCCTCGGCGGCCTCCTCCAGCGAGGCGGCCAGCCGGACCGCGTCGTCCAGCAGCCCGATCACGTGCGGGAAGGCGTCCCGGAAGAAGCCCGAGATGCGCAGGGTCACGTCGATGCGGGGCCGGCCCAACTCCGCCGGCGGGATCGGCTCCAGGCCGGTCACCCGGCGGGAGGCCTCGTCCCACACCGGCCGGACGCCCAGCAGCGCCATCGCCTCGGCGACGTCGTCGCCCGCGGTGCGCATCGCGCTGGTGCCCCACAGCGACAGGCCCACCGAGGCCGGCCACTCGCCGTTGTCGGTGCGGTAGCGCTCCAGCAGCGAGTCGGCCAGCGCCTGACCGGTCTCCCAGGCCAGCCGCGAGGGCACGGCCTTGGGGTCCACCGAGTAGAAGTTGCGGCCGGTCGGCAGGACGTTGACCAGGCCGCGCAGCGGCGAGCCGGAGGGGCCCGCCGGCACGAAGCCGCCGTTCAACGCGTGCACCGCGTGGGCCAGTTCGTCGGTGGTCGCGGCCAGCCGCGGCACCACCTCGCGGGCCGCGAAGTGCAGGACGTCCGCGACCGCGGCCGAGTGGCCCGCGGCCACCGCGGCCACCGCCGCCGGGTCCCAGTCCGCCGCCTCCATGGCCTCGACCAGCGCCCGGGCCTGCTCCTCGGCCTCGTCGGCGGAGGTGCGGGTGGCCTTGGACTCGTCCAGGCCCAGCGCCTCGCGCAGACCCGGCAGGGCGGTGGTACCGCCCCAGATCTGCCGGGCGCGCAGGATCGCCAGCACGAGGTTGACCCGCTCGGGGCCGGTGGGCGCGCCGCCCAGGACGTGCAGTCCGTCACGGATCTGCGCGTCCTTGACCTCGCACAGCCAGCCGTCGACGTGCAGCAGGAAGTCGTCGAAGCCGTCGTCGTCCGGACGCTCGGCCAGGCCCAGGTCGTGGTCCAGCTTCGCGGCCTGGATCAGGGTCCAGATCTGCGCTCGGATGGCCGGCAGCTTGGCCGGGTCCATCGAGGAGATCTGGGCGTACTCGTCCAGGTGCTGCTCGAGCCGGGCGATGTCGCCGTAGGAGTCGGCCCGCGCCATCGGCGGCACCAGGTGGTCGACCAGCGTGGCGTGCACCCGGCGCTTGGCCTGGGTGCCCTCGCCCGGGTCGTTGACCAGGAACGGGTAGACCAGCGGCAGGTCGCCGAGGGCCGCGTCGGGCGCGCAGGCCGCGGAGAGACCGGCGTTCTTGCCCGGCAGCCACTCCAGGTTGCCGTGCTTGCCCAGATGGACCATCGCGTCGGCGCCGAAGCCGCCGTCCTCGGCCGCGGCCTGGATCCAGCGGTACGCCGCCAGGTAGTGGTGCGAGGGCGGCAGGTCCGGGTCGTGGTAGATCGCGATCGGGTTCTCGCCGAAGCCGCGCGGCGGCTGGATCAGGATCAGCAGGTTCCCGCGGCGCAGCGCCGCGAGGACGATGTCGCCCTCCGGGTTGTGCGTCCGGTCCAGGAACATCTCGCCGGGCGCAGGGCCCCAGTGCTCCTCGACCTGCTCGCGGAGTTCCGCGGGCAGCTGCGCGTACCACCGCTTGTAGTCGGCGGCGGGGATGCGCACGGGGTTGCGGGCCAGCTGCTCCTCGGTCAGCCAGTCCTGGTCGTGGCCGCCGGCCTCGATCAGGGCGCGGATCAGCTCGTCGCCGTCGCCGGAGACCAGGCCGGGGATCTCCTCCACCGGACCGAAGTCGTAGCCCTCGGCGCGCAGCCGGCGCAGCAGCGCCACGGCGCTGGCGGGGGTGTCCAGGCCGACGGCGTTGCCGATCCGGGAGTGCTTGGTCGGGTACGCGGAGAGCACCAGCGCCAGGCGCTTGTCGGCGTTCGGGATGTGCCGCAGCCGGGCGTGCCGGACGGCGGTGCCGGCCACCCGGGCGGCCCGCTCGGGGTCGGCGACGTAGGCCGGCAGCCCGTCCTCGTCGATCTCCTTGAAGGAGAACGGCACGGTGATCAGGCGGCCGTCGAATTCCGGCACCGCGACCTGGCTGGCGGCGTCGAGCGGCGACAGGCCCTCGTCGTTCTCCTCCCAGGTGCTGCGCGACCCGGTCAGGCACAGGGCCTGGAGGATCGGGACGTCCAGGGCGGCCAGCGCCCCCGCGTCCCAGGACTCGTCGTCCCCGCCGGCCGAGGCCTCGGCGGGGCGGGTGCCGCCGGCCGCCAGGACGGTGGTGACGATCGCGTCGGCGGCCGCCAGCTCGGCCAGCAGCTCCGGCTCGGGGGCCCGCAGCGAGGCGACGTACAGCGGCAGGGCGTTGGCCCCGGCCTCCTCAAGGGCCGTGCACAGCGCCTCGACGAAGGCGGTGTTGCCGCTCATCTGGTGGGCGCGGTAGTAGAGCACGGCCACCGTCGGACCGCCCTCGACGGGCCGGGCGGTGCGCTCCAGCGGGCCCCAGGACGGCGAGGCGGCGGGCGGCTCGAAGCCGTGGCCGGTCAGCAGGACGGTGTCGGAGAGGAACCGGGCCAGCTGCTCCAGGTTGGCGGGGCCGCCGTGCGCGAGGTAGGCGTGCGCCTCGGCCGCGATGCCGATCGGGACCGTGGAGGCCTCCATCAGCTGGGCGTCCGGGGCCTGTTCGCCGGTCAGGACCACCACCGGCTTGTGCTGCCCGGGCGCCAGCAGCAGGTCCAGGCCCTCCTGCCAGGCCCGCAGGCCGCCGAGCAGGCGTACCACGACCAGCTCCGCCTCGGCGAGGAGCGCGGGGAGGTCGTCCAGCGGGAGCCGGGAGGGGTTGGCGAACCGGTACGGGACCGGGCCGTCGGCGGCACGGGCGCTCAGCAGGTCGGTGTCCGACGTCGACAGCAGCAGGATCATGCGGCGGCTGGCCTTCCTCGGGGTTTCCGCGCCCCGGGCAGTGAAGGTCGGCGGGAGTTCCTGACTCACCCGGTGCTGCGCTGTGCAGGCACCCGGCTCACAGTGGCGGGACCGCGCCGGATTCGCACCGGGCTTCCTCCCATGACGCCGCCTTCGGCGGTGCCGGGCCAGGTGGCCCGACGAAGGGCATCCTATGCGGCCCGGCGGCGGGGCGGGAGGCGGGGTTGTCACAGGTGGCGGGGGCTGGTGGGGGCCCTGGCGGGGGTGGGGCCGGGGGTGCCCGAGGGTGGCGACGGCCACAGGCCGGAGCCCGCCGATCGTGGGTATGCTCGCCGCCATGCCACCGCCCCCCTCCGCCGCGTCCCGGGACGAAACCGTCATCCGGGACGGCGCCGACGCCTGCCCGGGTGCGCTGCGCCTGCACGCGGCGGACGACGGGTACCTCGCCCGGGTCCGGCTGCCGGCCGGCCGGCTGACCGCCCGGCAGGCCGGCCTGCTCGGCCGGGCCGCCGCGCGCCTGGGCGACGGGCACCTCGACCTCACCTCCCGCGGCAACGTCCAGCTGCGCGGGCTCGCCGCGGGCTGCGGCGGCGACCTGGCCGCCCTGCTGGACGAGGCCGGGCTGCTGCCCGCGCCCGGCCACGAGCGGGTGCGCAACATCGTCGCCGGCCCGCTGTCCGGACTCGAGGGCCCCGACCGGCCCGATGTGCAGCCCTGGGCGCGGGAGTTCGACCGGCTGCTGTGCGCGGACGCCCGGGCGGCCGGCCTCTCCGGCCGCTTCCTGTTCGCCTTCGACGACGGCCGCGGGGACGTGGCGGCCCTGGCGCCGGACGTCACCGTGCTCGCCGTGCCCCGCCCCCCGGCCGGGGACGGGGCAGCCGGGCCGGCGGCTGCCGGCGGGGGCCGGGCGCTGGTCCGGCTCGGCGCGGCCGACGAGGCCGCCGAGGTGCCGGCCGCGGCCGCGGCCCGGGCCGCGCTGCTGGCCGCCGGGTACTTCCTCGACGCCGCCGGCGCGGCCGGCACCAAGGCCTGGAGGGTCGCCGAGCTGCCGTCCGAACACGCCCTGGACGCTGTGGAGTTCACGCGCCGGCTGGCTGCGGCCGGCATCCCCGCGACCCGGGTCGCCGGGCCCGCCTGGCCGGTCGGCGCGCCGCCCCGGCCCGGCCAGGTCGGCGCCGGTGACCGGCCCGCACTCTGCGCACTGGTACCGCTGGGCCGGCTCGGTCCGGAGCAGTGGGCCGCCCTGGCCGAGGCCGCGGAGCGGTGCGCCGGTCCGCTGCGCCTCACCCCCTGGCGGAGCGTGGTCCTGCCGGGCGCACCCGACGACGCCGCCGCACTGCTGGCCCGCAGCGGCCTGGTGGTCGCCCCCGGCAGCCCCTGGGAGGCGGTCACCGCCTGCACCGGCCGGCCCGGCTGCGCCAAGTCGCTGGCCGACGTCCGGGCCGACGCGCGGGCCGCCGCCGGCGGGGTGCCCGGCCGGCCGGGCCGGGCCGTGCTGCCCGTGCACTGGTCCGGCTGCGAGCGCCGGTGCGGCCACCCGCGCGGCACCGGCTGGCTGGACGTGGTCGCCACCGCGTCGGGGTACGAGGTCGCCGACCGGACGCCCTGACCGCACCGCCCGCCCCGAGGCCCTTTCAACACCAGTACGCACAGCAGTAGTTCCGTCCACCCGCAGTGAAGAGATGAGCGAGTACACAGTGTTCGAGTACGAGAAGGACGGCGCGGCGATCTACCGCCAGTCCTTTGCCACGATCCGCGCCGAGGCGGACCTCGCGGGGCTGCCCGCCTCGGTCGCCCAGGTCGCGGTGCGCATGATTCACGCCTGCGGGATGACCGACCTCACCAAGGACCTCGGCTACACCGCGGACGTGGTGCTGCGCGGCCGCGCCGCGCTGCACGCCGGCGCGCCGATCCTGTGCGACGTGCAGATGGTCGCCAGCGGCGTGACCCGCAAGCGGCTGCCCGCCGACAACCGGGTCGTGTGCACCCTCTCCGACCCCGACGTCGTCGAGCTGGCCCGCAAGATGGGCACCACCCGCAGCGCCGCCGCGCTCGAACTGTGGCGGGACCAGGGCCTGTTGGAGGGCTCCGTGGTCGCCGTCGGCAACGCCCCGACCGCCCTCTTCCGGCTGCTGGAGATGATCGAGGAGGGCGCCCCGCGCCCGGCCGCGGTGATCGGCGTACCGGTGGGCTTCATCGGCGCCGCCGAGTCCAAGGACGCGCTCGCCGCGCACCCCTCGGGCCTGGACCACCTGATCGTGCGGGGCCGGCGGGGCGGCAGCGCCATCGCCGCCGCCGCGATCAACGCGATCGCGAGCGAGGAAGAATGAGCGACACCCGCACCCCCGGCACCCCGCAGGACACGGCCCCGGCGGCCGGCCGCCTCTACGGCGTCGGACTCGGCCCGGGCGACCCGAACCTGATGACGCTGCGGGCCGTCCAGGTCATCGCCGAGGCGGACGTCATCGCCTACCACAGCGCCCGGCACGGCCGGTCCATCGCCCGCTCCATCGCCGCCGCCCACCTGCGCGCGGACCACGTCGAGGAGCCGCTGGTCTACCCGGTCACCACCGAGACCACCGACCACCCCGGCGGCTACCAGGGCGCGATGGAGGAGTTCTACGCCTCCGCCGCCGCCCGGCTCGCCGTCCACCTGGACGCCGGCCGGACGGTGGCCGTCCTCGCCGAGGGCGACCCGCTCTTCTACGGCTCGTACATGCACATGCACAAGCGGCTGGCCGACCGCTACCGGACCGAGGTGATCCCCGGCGTCACCTCCGTCAGCGCCGCCGCCGCGCGCCTGCAGACGCCGCTGGTGGAGGGCGAGGAGGTCCTCACCATCCTGCCCGGCACGCTGCCGGAGGAGGAACTGACCGCCCGGCTGGCCGCCACCGACTCGGCCGTGGTCATGAAGCTCGGCCGCACCTTCCCCGCGGTCCGCGGCGCCATGGAGCGCTCGGGCCGGCTGGCCGAGGCGCGGTACGTCGAGCGGGCCACCATGCCGGGCGAACGGCTCGGCGAACTGGCCGACACCGACCCGGAGTCGGTGCCGTACTTCGCGGTGGCCGTGGTACCGAGCCGGATCGGCAACCCGGGCTCCGGGCCGGCCGCCGCGGCGGCCGACGCCGGCGAGGTCGTGGTGGTCGGCACCGGGCCCGCCGGGCCGCTGTGGCTCACGCCGGAGTCCAAGCGGGCGCTGGCCGACGCGGAGGTGCTGGTCGGGTACACCACGTACCTGGACCGGGTGCCGCGGCGGCCGGGGCAGGTCCGGCACGGCTCGGACAACAAGGTCGAGTCGGAGCGGGCCGAGTTCGCGCTGGACCTGGCGCGGCGCGGCAAGCGGGTGGCCGTGGTCTCCGGCGGCGACCCGGGCGTCTTCGCGATGGCCACCGCCGTCCTGGAGGTCGCGGCCCAGGACGAGTACCGGGACGTGCCGGTACGGGTGCTGCCCGGGGTCACCGCGGCCAACGCGGCGGCCGCCGCGGCCGGCGCCCCGCTGGGCCACGACTACGCGACGATCTCGCTCTCCGACCGGCTCAAGCCCTGGGAGGTGATCGCGGAACGCCTGCACGCCGCGGCCGCCGCCGACCTGGTGCTCGCCCTGTACAACCCCGGCTCCCGCAGCCGCACCTGGCAGGTCGCCAAGGCCCGGGAACTCCTGCTGGAGCACCGGGCCCCGGACACCCCGGTGGTCATGGCGCGCGACGTGGGCGGCCCCGAGCAGTCCGTCCGCATCGTCCACCTCGCCGACCTCGACCCGACCCAGGTCGACATGCGCACCCTGCTGCTGATCGGCTCCTCCCAGACGCGGGTGGTACGGCGCGGGGACGGGCAGGCTGTCGCGTGGACGCCGCGGAGGTACCCGGAGAAGTAGGCGGGGCGTGGCCCCGGTTCCGGGGCTCCGCCCCGGGCCTCGGGCGCGGGGATTGCCCCGCCGGGGCGGGAGCGTAGCGGGGACGGGGCCCAGGTCTCGGGGCTCCGCCCCGCACCCCGCGCCTCAAACGCCGGCGAGGCTGGATTTGCCGGGGCTACGGCGGGCCTGTCCAGCCTCGCCGGCGATTGAGGCGCGGGGGTCCGGGGGCGGAGCCCACGGTTTCG
>NZ_JBFBGK010000123.1:0-21607 GCF_040684615.1 Streptomyces sp. NPDC089919 | reverse complement strand
GGCGGTGCGGGGGATCCGGGGGCGGAGCCCACCGGTTTCGGGAAGGGGCGGGGTGGGGTCTGGCTCCGCGCAGCGGCCGGGCACGGGCCCGGGAGCCGCGCCTCAAACGCCGGCGAGGCTGGATTGGCGGGTCCCCGCCCGGGCGCACGCAAGGGGGTGGGCCGGGCCCAGGCTTCGGGGCGCCGCCCCGGACCCCGCGCCTCAATCGCCGGCGAGGCTGGATACGCGGGCCCCCGCCCCCGCGGGACGCAAACGGCGGGCCGGGGCCCGGGCAAGGGCAAGTGCATGGGCAAGGGCCCCCGGAAATACACGGGCCGGAGGAAGGGGCCGCTGGCATGCTGAGCGGGTGAACGGAATCGGCATCAGCCTCACGCTCGCCCCCGAGCTGCACGTCTTCGCCTCCCCCGCCCTCCGGCACCGCGACGCCCCGGCCCCCGCCGACGGCACCTCCAGCCTCGGCCACGTCGTCGAGTCGATCGGCGTGCCCCTCACCGAGGTCGGCCGGCTGCTCGTGGACGGGCAGGAGGTACCGGCCGCCCACGTCCCCCGCGACGGCGAAGCCGTGGAGGTGCGGCCGGTCAGCCGCCCCCAGGCCGTCCCCGGCGCCCCGCTCCGCTTCCTCCTCGACGTGCACCTCGGCACCCTCGCCCGCCGCCTGCGCCTGCTCGGCGTGGACGCCGCGTACGAGAACGAGGACATCGGCGACCCCGCCCTCGCCACCCGCTCCGCCGCCGAGCGCCGGGTCCTGCTCTCCCGGGACCGCGGCCTGCTGCGCCGCCGCGAGCTGTGGGCCGGCGCCTACGTCTACAGCGACCGCCCCGAGGAGCAACTGCGCGACGTACTGGGCCGGTTCGCACCCGCCCTGGCTCCCTGGACCCGCTGCACCGCCTGCAACGGCACCCTGCGCGAGGCCGCCAAGGACACCGTCGTCGACCAGGTCGAGGACGGCACCCACCGCACCTACGACGTCTTCGCCCAGTGCACCGCCTGCGACCGGGTCTACTGGCGCGGCGCCCACCACACCCGCCTCGAGGCCATCGTCACCGACGCCCTCGCCGAATTCGGCACCCCCGGCACCTGACCTGAGCCCCAGGCACCGCCGGGCCCGGCTCCGGGCCGGCGGTCCCCGGAGTCAGCCCTTCCGCGGGGCCTGAACTCCCCCGGCGCGGGGCAGGGATCGGCTCACCGAGCCGTACCCCCGCCCCGCCGCCGACCGCCAGGAGCGCCCGATGGCCCCCACCCCCCAGGCCCCCGCCGACCCCCGCGCCGACGTCGTCGTCGTCGGCGCCGGACCCACCGGCCTGCTGCTCGCCGGCGACCTCGCCGCCGCCGGCCTGCGCACCGTCCTCCTGGAACGGCGGGCCGCCCACAGCGCCAACCTCACCCGGGCCTTCGCCGTGCACGCCCGCACCCTCGAACTGCTCGACGCCCGCGGCCTGGCCGACGAACTCGTCAAGACCGGCACCCCCGTCGGCGAGCTCGGCCTCTTCGGCACCCTCGCCCTCGAGCTCAAGGCCCTCCGCACCCGCTTCCCGTACGTCCTGATCACCCCCCAGTACGAGGTCGAGCGGCTGCTCACCCGGCGCGCCCTGTCCACAGGTGTGGACATCCGCGAGGACACCGCCCTGCTGCGCCTGACCCAGGACGCCGACGGCGTCACCGCGCAGCTGCGGGGCCCCGACGGCGGCCGCAGCACCCTGCACGCCCGCTACCTCGTCGGCACCGACGGGGTCCGCAGCACCGTCCGCGCCGAGCTGGGCCTGCCCTTCCCCGGCGACTCCGTGATCCGGTCCATGGTCCTGGCGGACGTACGCCTGACCGACCCGCCGCGCTCCGCCATCACCGTCAACGGCACCGGCCAGGCCTTCGCCTTCATCGTCCCCTTCGGCGACGGCTGGTACCGCGTGATGGGCTGGCTCCGGGCCCGCCAGGTCCCCGACTCCGCCCCGGTCGAACTGGAGGAGCTGCGGGCCATCACCCGGGCCGCCCTCGGCACCGACCACGGCATGCACGACCCGCGCTGGATCTCCCGCTTCCACAGCGACGAACGCCAGAGCCCCGCCTACCGCCAGGGCCGCGTCTTCCTCGCCGGGGACGCCGCGCACGTGCACTCCCCCGCCGGCGGCCAGGGCATGAACACCGGTCTCCAGGACGCCGCCAACCTGTCCTGGAAGCTCGCCGCCGCCCTGCACGGCCGCACCCCCGACCCCTCGGCCCTGCTCGACAGCTACCAGCGCGAACGCCACCCCGTCGGCCGGGCCGTGCTCCGCAGCAGCGGCGCCATGGTCCGCCTCGCGATGGCCCGCGGGCCGCTCCAGCGCGGCGGCCGGGACCTGGCCGCCGCCGCCCTCGGCCTGCTCCGGCCGGCCGGCACCCGCGCCATGGCCATGATCAGCGGGATCGGCATCGCCTACCCGCCCGCCCCCGGCGAGCGGCGCCCCGCCGGCCGCCGCGCCCCGGACCTCGCCCTCGCCGAGGGCCGGCTGTACGAACTGCTGCGCCGGGGCGAGTTCGTCCTGGTCACCCCACCCGGCACGGCCTTCGGCAGCACCGCCGTACCGGCCCACTGGCTCGACGACCGCACCGCCTGCGCGCTGGTCCGCCCCGACGGGTACGTCGCCTGGGCCGCCCGCGACCCGGAACCGGCCGAGGTCCGCGCAGCCCTGACCCGCTGGCTCAGCTGACCCGGCCGCCGTACGGCCGCCGGCGCGGGGCCGGCGACCCGGACCGGCCCGTCCGGCGACCGCCGTGACGGGCCCGGAGTACCCGGCCGCCGGCGCGGCGCCCGGCACCGGGACCCGCGCCGGTGCTCAGAACGCGTACGCGTCGCCCGTGTCCAGCGCCAGCACCGAGTGCTCGTTGTTGCCCGGCACCCGGTCCACCGCGCCGCCGTTCCAGAACGTGTCGATGCGGACCAGCACCTCCGCAGGCCGGCCCGCCAGCTTCAGCGCCACGCCGATGTGCCGGCCCGAGCCCCGCGCCGGCAGCGCGCCCGTCTCGCAGACCACGACCTGCGCCCCGGCCCGGGCGCAGCCCTCCGGCAGCTGCGGCTGCCGGTCCGCCAGCTCCGCCGAGACCCGCAGCCGCACCGTCGCGGCGGCCAGCCCGGCCGGTCCCCGGTTCTCCGGCACCAGCCGGATCCCCAGCTGCCCGGCCACCAGCGACACCTGGCCGTGGTACGCCACGTCCGCCTCGGCCGGCCCGGCCGGCCCCGGCAGCGGCGCGGCGGCGCAGACCCCCGCCACCGGCCCGCACAGCACCACCGCGGCCACCACCGCACCGGCCGTCCCACGCCCTGCCTGCACTGCCCGCCCGGCCCAGCGGGGCGACACGATCCCGGTCCACATGAGCCGCACGATAAGGAGCGGACCATCAGCTCATCGGATGACCCTCCGATCAGGCCGCCCCCTTCCCCCGTCCGCCGCAACGCCCACCGCCCGTACGTGTGCCCGCGGGCGGTCGGGATGTGCGGGGAGCCGCTTGAACGGCTGTGGCAGGCTGGTCCGGAGGCAGGCCCGGGCCTGGGATGCCCGAAGGGCACGGCGAAGCCGCTCGTCCCAGGGGTGGGCCTGCCGCAGGGCCTGCAGGCCACAGCCGCTCAAGCGGCGGGGCCCCGCACATCCCGACCGCCCGCCCTGCGGAGCCCGCCCCCCCCACCCCGTGCCACGATGCCGCCATGCTGATCGCCCGCTCCGCCGCCCTGTTCCTGCTCGCCGCCGTGCTCGAGATCGGCGGCGCCTGGCTCGTCTGGCAGGGTGTCCGCGACCACAAGGGCTGGGCCTGGATCGGGGCCGGGATCATCGCCCTGGGGCTCTACGGCTTCGTCGCCACCCTCCAGCCGGAGGGCGAGTTCGGCCGGGTGCTCGCCGCCTACGGCGGGGTCTTCGTCGCCGGCTCCCTGATCTGGGGCGCGGTCGCCGACGGTTACCGACCCGACCGCTGGGACGTCACCGGAGCCCTGGTCTGCCTCGCCGGCATGGCCGTGATCATGTACGCGCCGCGCGGCCACTGAGTGCCTGCCTATGCTGGCCACAGGAACCGGACCCCTGTACGAGGAGCGCACATGACCACCCGCACGGCCGTCGTCACCGGAGCCAGCAGCGGAATCGGCGCCGCCACCGCCCGGCAGCTCGCCGCCGCCGGGTACCACGTCGTCCTGACCGCCCGCCGCAAGGACCGCATCGAGGCCCTGGCGGAGGAGCTGACCGCCGCCGGCCACCGGGCCACCGCGCACCCCCTCGACGTCACCGACCGGGCCGCCGTCGACGCGCTCGCGGCCTCCCTGGACCGCTGCGACGTACTGGTGAACAACGCCGGCGGGGCCCTCGGCGCCGAGCCGGTCGCCACCGGCGACCCGGCCGACTGGCGCACGATGTACGAGACCAACGTCATCGGCACCCTGCACGTCACCCAGGCGCTGCTGCCCGCCCTCGTCGCCAGCGGCGACGGCACGGTCGTCGTCCTGTCCTCCACCGCCGGCCACGCCACCTACGAGGGCGGCGCGGGCTACGTGGCCGCCAAGAACGGCGCCCGGGTGCTGGCCGAGACCCTGCGCCTGGAGATCGTCGGCCAGCCGGTCCGGGTCATCGAGATCGCCCCCGGCATGGTCAAGACCGAGGAGTTCGCCACCACCCGCTTCCGCGGGGACGCCGACAAGGCCGCCAAGGTCTACGCGGGCGTGGCACAGCCGCTGACCGCCGACGACGTCGCCGACACCATCACCTGGGCCGTCACCCGCCCCCCGCACGTCAACATCGACCTGCTGGTGGTCCGGCCGCGCGCCCAGGCCTCGAACACCAAGGTGCACCGCGAGCAGTAGCCCCGACCGGTCAGGGCACGATCCCGGCCGTCTTCAGCTGCGGCAGCAGGGCCGCGGGCTTCAGGCCCGCGGCCCTCGCCGCGTCCAGGGCCCGCTGGAGGTCCGCCCCGAGCGTGGGCGTGAAGTGCAGCAGCACGATGTCCCCCGCCTTCAGCCGCGGGGTCGGCGGCGTGGTGTCCCAGGTCGTGAAGTCGTAGGTCCAGGTCACCAGCGCCTTGACCCCGCACGCCTTGGCCGCCAGCCGCACGTCGTCGTTGTACGCCCCGAACGGCGGCCGCAGCAGCTTCGGCTCCTTCATGCCGAAGGTCGCCGCCAGCTGCTCCCCCGCCCCGCAGACCTCGGCGTCCTTCCCGGCCGCGTCGAGGGTGGTGAGGTCGGGGTGGTTGACGGTGTGGTTCTCCACCTTGACCCGGCCCTGCCCGACCAGGTCCGTGAAGTACGGGGTGTCGTACGCGGTCGCCCCCGGCAGCAGGAAGAGCGTGGCCGGGATCCGCTCGTCGATCAGCTTCCGCTGCACGGCGGGGTCGTGGTACCAGCCGTCGTCGATGGTCAGGAACACCACCTTGTCACCGGTCGGCACCTGCGCCACCACCGGCGGCAACCCGGCCCCCGCCGAAGCGGACCCAGCCACCCCGACACTCAGCCCGACGGCCGCGAGCACACCAAGAACCACGCGAGATCTCCCCATGCCGCACACCTTGGTCTAGACCAGAAACACCCGTCAATCCCCGTGCTGCCACATGAAGTTGAACCCAAGCCTCCACCGATCCCCCGCGACGCCCCGATGGGGTGAACTCCCCCGGATCCCCGGCGGCCGCGGCTACGCTCCGGGAGCATGAGCCCCCAGAGGGAGGAAGCCATGGCGGTGATGGAGTACGAGACCACGCTCGCGGAGGCGGCCGAGCGGCTGTCCAGGGAGCTTCCCGGCCACCGCGTGGAGATCCTCCAGGGAAGGCTCACCGTGACACCACCCGCCGACGGGGCCCACGCCGAATCACTGACGTGGCTCATCGTCGAGCTGCACCGGGCCGGCGCCACCACGGCCGGCCTCAAGTACCTCCAGGGCATCGGCCTGTGGCTGCCCTCCGGGCCCGACGACTACGCCGTACCCGACCTCTCCCTGGTCGACGCCGACTACCGGGACGCCCACGTGTCGAAGAACTGCTTCGCCCCGCACGTCTTCCGCATGGTCCTCGAGATCACCTCGTCCAACTGGGCCGACGACCTCGGCCCCAAGATGGACTGCTACGCGCAGGCAGGCATCCCCGTCTACCTCGTCGCGGACCGGCGCCACGACGAGGTCGCCCTCTGCACCGACCCCCGCGGCGGCACGTACCACTCCCGCAGGAGCTACAAGCGCGGGACGTCCGTGCCGCTTCCCGCGTCGACGGGGGTCGGGGGGCTCGAGCTGCCGGTGGACCGGCTGCTGGACGGGGACGGGCCGGTCAGCCCTTGATGCAGATGACCTGCTTGAGCTTGGCGACGACCTCGACCAGGTCGGTCTGCTGGTCGATGACCTGCTCGATCGACTTGTAGGCGGCCGGGATCTCGTCGACCACGCCGCTGTCCTTGCGGCACTCGACGCCCTCGGTCTGGGCCCGCAGGTCGCTCGCCGAGAAGCGCTTCTTGGCGGCGGTGCGGCTCATCTTCCGGCCCGCGCCGTGCGAGGCGGAGTTGAAGGACTTCTCGTTCCCGAGGCCCTTCACGATGTACGAACCCGTGCCCATCGAGCCCGGGATGATACCGAAGTCACCGCTGCCGGCGCGGATCGCGCCCTTGCGGGTGACCAGCAGGTCCATGCCGTCGTACCGCTCCTCGGAGACGTAGTTGTGGTGGCAGCTGATCTCCTGCTCGAAGGAGACCTTCGCCTTGCGGAACTCCCGGCGCAGCACTTCCTTGAAGAGGCTCATCATGATCGCGCGGTTGTACTTGGCGTACTCCTGCGCCCAGTACAGGTCGTTGCGGTACGCGTCCATCTCGGCGGTCTGCGCGAGGAAGACGGCCAGGTCGCGGTCGACCAGCCCCTGGTTGTGCGAGAGCTTCTGCGCGACCCCGATGTGGTGGTCGGCCAGCTCCTTGCCGATGTTCCGGGACCCGGAGTGCAGCATGAGCCAGACTGAATCGGACATATCAACACAAAGCTCCACAAAATGGTTGCCCTGGCCAAGGGTTCCCAGCTGCTTCGCCGCCCGCTCCCGCCGGAACTTCACCGCATCCGCGATGTAGTCGAACCGCGACCACAGGTCGTCCAGGCCCCCCGCCTGGAAGCCGTACAGCCGCGCCGGATCCACCGGGTCCCGGTGCATGCCCGCGCCCACCGGGATCGCCCGCTCGATGGCCGAGCGGAGCTTCGACAGGTCTTCCGGCAGGTCGGAGGCGGTGAGGGAGGTGCGGACCGCGGACATGCCGCAGCCGATGTCCACGCCGACCGCGGCCGGGCAGACCGCGTCCTTCATGGCGATGACCGAGCCGACCGTGGCGCCCTTGCCGTAGTGGACGTCCGGCATCACGGCCAGACCCTTGATCCACGGCAGCGTCGCGACGTTCCGCAGCTGCTGCATCGCGGAGTCCTCGACCGACGCGGGATCCGCCCACATCCGGATGGGGACCTTCGCCCCCTCGACCTCTACGTACGACATATCGTCCTCATTCCCCCGGAAATCCTGCAAAAGTCTGGAAAACGCAAAAGCCTCGCTCTTGGGGCCGAAAGAGACATCGGACCGGCGTCAGCAGCAGTGCGTGCGATAGACATTGTGTCCATCTGCCGCGGACGCGCGGCAACTGCATTTCCGCCGAAGGGAGCCGTGCGACGTGCGACGAGGGAAGGCCGTCCTGCCCGGTATCGCGGTCCTCGCGGTGCTGGCCACCGGGTGCAGCGGCACCAGCGGCATCGACGGCGGCGGGGCCGACCCCAAGCCCGGCGAGACCCGGGTGGCCGCCGCCCCCGGCAAGTACCACACCCTGCCCGAGCCCTGCGCCTCCGCGGCGGCCCGGCGGCTGAAGGCGATGCTGCCGGTGCTGCCCTCGCTCCCCTCGGAGCAGCAGCAGGAGGTCTACGAGGGCAAGGCGGACGTCTCGTACGACGGCGACCGCCGGGTGGGCTGCCGCTGGAAGGCCGAGGGCGAGGACGCGACCCGGCTGCTGTTCGTCGGCTACGAGCGGGTGGTCTCCTACGACCCGGCGACCAGCGACGACGACAAGGCCAAGGAGGTGTACGAGCGTCAGCTCGCGGCCGCGCACCTGCCCGAGCCGCCCGCCCCGACGCCCACCGCCTCCGCGACCACCGGCGGCGCGACCACCGGCGCCCCGGGCGCCACGGCCTCCGGCACCGCGACCACCGGCGCCACCACCGCCGGCACCCCGGCCGGCGGCTCCCCGAGCGGGGCCCCGAGCGGGTCGCCGAGCGGGTCGCCCGGCGCGAGCGGCAGCCCCGGCGGTCCGCCCCCCGAAGGGCCCGACCTCGGTTCGCGGGTGCTGGACGACCTCGGTGACGCCGCGTTCCTGGAGGACCGGACCAACCCGGCCGGGCCGAGCTCCCAGGCCCGGACCGTCCGTATCGTCTTCCGGGCCTCCAATGTGATCGTCACGGTGGAGTACGCCGTGCAGCCGACCGTCCCGGCGCTGGTGCCGGACCCGGAGGAGACCCAGGACCGGGCCCGCCAACTGGCCTCCGACCTGGCCGACGGGCTCAGCGAGTAGCCCACCGGGCGGCGGTGGGGCAGCGGCGGCGGGCGGCCGGACGGCCTCCGCCGGCCCGCCGAGTGACGGCATCCACAGCCGTCCGGGACACGGTCGGGCGGCGGGTCGGGCTACCGTTGCCAGGTCCCGCAGCCCACCCAGTGAAGGAACCATGCACCGTTCAGCCTCGCGCCTCAGCCGCATCCTCGCCTGCGCAGCCGTCCCGGTGATCCTCGCCGCCGCCGGCTGCTCCTCGGACTCCGGCTCGGACTCCGCCTCCGACGGCGGCAAGCAGTCCGGCGGCTCCGTCTCCTCGGCGCCGACCGCCAAGGCCACGCCCGAGCTGGAGAAGGTGGCGTTCGGCAAGCTGCCCGAGCCCTGCAAGACGGTCACGCAGAAGACCGTCGAACGGCTCGTCCCGGAGGCGAAGGACGCGGACGGCACGGCCGCCAAGTCGAACGACCTGTCCAGCCGGGCCACCTGCTCCTGGAACGGCCTCGACGAGGACGGCCTCAAGGGCTCCTCCTACCGCTGGCTCGCGGTGTCGATGGCCCGCTACGACTCCCACGAGACCCTGGGCAGCGGCAACAAGCGCGCCACCGAGCAGTACGCGAAGCAGGTCGAGGCGGCCAAGACGGCCGACGGCGCGCAGAACGTGAAGACCCAGACCGCGGCGGGCATCGGCGACGAGGCGACCACGGTCACCTCGACGGCGAAGAAGCAGGTGGACTTCTTCAACCAGACGATCGTGGCGCGCACCCAGAACGTGGTGGTGACGCTGGACTACAACGGCGCGTCCTACGAGGGTGCCAAGGCCCCGGACGCGGCGAAGCTGCTCCAGGACGCGATCGCGGCGGCGAAGGAGGCCGTGGCCTCGGTGGCCGCGGCCAACCAGCAGTAGGGGACCGGGGGGTGCCGGCGAACCGGGAGTAACGGATTCGATCCCTCCCCGCACTCCGCATGCCTGGCGGGCATGTGCCAGGCTGTGCCCGCCAGGCTCGATAGTGGGAGGGGATCGCGGGTGGCCGCGATGCAGCTGACACGCACGCACCGGATACTCATCGGTGTCGTGATCGCCGGTGCCGTGATGATCGCGGGCATCGGTTTCGCGGGGTCGTACGCCGCGGTGCGCGCGCTCGCGCTGAAGAAGGGCTTCGGGAACTTCTCCCTGGTCTTCCCGATCGGCATCGACGCGGGCATCTGCGTGCTGCTGGCCCTGGACCTGCTCCTGACGTGGATCCGGATCCCGTTCCCGCTGCTGCGGCAGACGGCCTGGCTGCTGACCGCGGCGACGATCGCGTTCAACGGCGCGGCGGCCTGGCCGGACCCGCTGGGCGTGGGCATGCACGCGGTGATCCCGGTGCTGTTCGTCGTGACGGTGGAGGCGGCCCGGCATGCCGTGGGCCGGATCGCGGACATCACCGCGGACCGGCACATGGAGGGGGTCCGCATCACGCGCTGGCTGCTCTCGCCGCTGCCGACGTTCAAGCTGTGGCGCCGGATGAAGCTGTGGGAGCTGCGGTCCTACGAGCAGGCGGTCGGCATGGAGCAGGACCGGCTGATCTACCAGGCCCGGCTCCAGGCGCGGTACGGCCGGCTGTGGCGCCGCAAGGCGCCGGTGGAGGCCCTGATGCCGCTGCGGCTGGCCCGCATCGGCGTCCCGCTCGCGCAGACGGCCCCCGAGGGCCTGGCCGCCGCGGGCATCAGCCCGGCCCTGCTACCCCCGGCGGCCCCGGCCGCGCCGGCCGCGGCCGACTCCCCGGCCGTCCTGACCCCGGCGGGCACCCCGGCCGAGACCCCGGCCGCGCTGCCCCAGGCCGGTGCCCCTGCCGGAGCCGCGCCCGCCGCCCTCGCCCCTGCCGGTACGCCCGGCCGGCCCGCAGCCGGTACGCCCGCCCAGCCGGCCTTGGGCACGCCCGACCAGCAGGCCACCGGTACGCCCGCCGCGGCCGCCCCCGTCGCGCCGGCACCGGCCACCGCGCCCGCCCAGCCGTCACCCGGTACTCCCGACCAGCCGGCCACCGGCGCCCCCGCGCAGACCGCGCCGCCCGCGCAGACCGCACCCGTCACGCCGGCCGCGCCCCTGACCGCCCCCACCGCCGAACACCTCGCGGCCCTGATCGCCGCGGGTCTGACGCCGGCCCAGGCCTACGCCCTGTACGCGCAGCAGCAGGCGGCGCAGGGCGCGCCGGGGCAGCCGTACCCGGGCCCGGGCCCGTTGACCGGGGCGGAGCCCGCCGCGAGCGGGGCCGCGCCGCAGGCCGCCCCGGCCGTGACCCCCTACGCGGCCACGCCGGCCCCCGCCGTGGAGCCCGTACAGCCGGTCGACCCGACGCAGATGCCGGCCGCGCACCGCAGCGCCTGGTTCGCCGGGCCGCTGGCCCCGCAGGCGACCTACGAGGGCGGCTACGACCCGAACGGCACGTACCCGGCCGAGGCCGCCGCCCCGGAGGCGCCGCAGGCCCCCCTCCAGGAGGAGCTTCCCCAGCCGGCGGCCGGGGACGTGGACGGCGACGGCGAGCAGGACCAGCCCTTCGTGGCCGGTGACGCCGAGTTCCAGGAGATGGCCTTCAAGGCGTTCAAGGCGTTCGTGGACGAGTACAACGACTTCCCGTCCGCGGAGGCCCTGGACATCCGCCTGGCCGACATCCACGGCATCACGCACCCGCGCAGCGGCAGCCTGATCCGCCGGATGATGCCGTACCTGAAGCAGCGCTACCAGACCGAGCTGGAGAACGAGCACATCGCCTGACCGACGAGGACGTGAACGGCTGAGGGCCGCCACCCCCGATGGGGTGGCGGCCCTCAGCCGTCGGCAGGTCCTCAGACCGCGAGGAGCTTGCGCACCCGCTCGGCCCCGACCGCCAGCAGCAGCGTCGGCAGCCGCGGCCCGGTCTCCCGGCTGACCAGCAGCCGGTACAGCAGCGCGAAGAACGTCCGCTGCGCGACCTTCAGCTCGGGCGTCGGCTTGGCGTCGGCGTCCAGGCCGGCCATGACCTTCGGCACGCCGTAGACCAGCGCGGTCAGGCCGTCCAGCGACCAGTGCTCGTCCAGCTCGGCGAGCAGCATCCGCAGGGACTCGCGGCCCGCGTCGTCGAGGGTGCCCAGCAGTTCGAGGTCGGGCTCCTCGCGGACGAGGGTGCGCTGGTCGGCCGGGACCTGGGTGGTGATCCAGTTCTCGGCGCGGTCCAGCCGCGGGCGGGCCTCGTCGAGCGAGGTCAGCGGGTTGGCCGGGTCCAGGTCGCCGAGGATCCGCAGGGTCTGCTCGTCGTGCCCGGCCGTGATGTCCACGATCGAGGCGAGCGTGCGGTACGGCAGCGGGCGGGGCGTGCGCGGCAGCTCGTGGGAGGCGACGCGGACGGCGCGGGCGTGGGCTGCGGCGTCGGCCGGCAGCACGCTGCCGTCGGCGACCTTGGCCTCGAGCTTGTCCCACTCGTCGTACAGCCGCTGGATCTCCTGGTCGAAGGCGATCTTGAAGGACTGGTTCGGCTTGCGGCGGGCGTACAGCCAGCGCAGCAGCTGCGGCTCCATGATCTTCAGGGCGTCGGCCGCGGTGGGCACGCCGCCCTTCGAGGAGGACATCTTGGCCATGCCGCTGATGCCGACGAAGGCGTACATCGGCCCGATCGGCTGCTCGCCGCCGAAGATGTGGACGATCTGCCCGCCGACCTGGAAGGACGAGCCGGGCGAGGAGTGGTCGACGCCCGAGGGCTCGAAGACGACGCCCTCGAAGGCCCAGCGCATCGGCCAGTCGACCTTCCAGACCAGCTTGCCGCGGTTGAACTCGGTGAGCTTGACCGTCTCGGTGAACTCGTCCTCCGTGCAGACGTACGTCAGCTCGGTGGTCTCGTCGTTGTAGGACAGGACCTTGGTGAAGTCCTTGTCGCACTGCCCGCAGTAGGGCTTGTACGGGAAGTACTCCGAGCCCTCCGCGCTGCCGTCGTCCTCGCCGGCCGCGCCGGAGCCCTCGGCGGCCTCGAGCTCGGCCTCGTCGAGGGGCTTCTGGGACTTCTTGGCCGGGGCCTTCTTCGTCCGGTACTGGGCGAGCACGGCGTCGATGTCGCCGCGGTGCTTCATCGCGAACAGCACCTGCTCGCGGTAGACGCCGGAGGTGTACTGCTCGGTCTGGCTGATCGGGTCGTACTCGACGCCCAGCTCGGCCAGCGACTCGACCATGGCGGCCTTGAAGTGCTCGGCCCAGTTCGGGTACGCGGAGCCGGCCGGGGCCGGGACGGAGGTCAGCGGGCGGCCGATGTGCTGGGCCCAGGACTCGTCGATGCCGGGGATGCCGGCCGGGACCTTGCGGTAGCGGTCGTAGTCGTCCCAGGACAGGACGTGCCGGACCTCGAAGCCACGGCGCCGGATCTCGTCGGCGACCAGGTGCGGGGTCATGACCTCGCGGAGGTTGCCGAGGTGGATGGGGCCCGACGGGGAGAGGCCGGACGCGACGACGACAGGTTTGCCCGGGGCACGCCGCTCCGCCTCGGCGATGACCTCGTCCGCGAAACGGGAGACCCAGTCGGTCTCGGTGCTGCTCGGGGCGCTCTGAGCCACGACACGTCCTTCTTCTCGATGATGGCTGGGAACATTCTCCCAGACGGAAGGGGCCCGTCCGGGGTTGCTTTATTTCCCGCGAAGGGGCGTGCGGCCCCGTGGGATACTCGTGAGGCTCGTCGCATACGTACACAGGCCCGGTGCACGCACCCGGTTCGGGTACGGACGGGCCGTACGTCCACCGGCACTCTCACAGGAACGGCAGCCCATGGCCTCGGTCCCTTCCCTCGCTTCGACCGTCAATCAGCGCGTCGCCCACGCCCTCTCCTCCGCCCTGCCGGAGGCCGGTGCGGCCGTCGACCCGCTGCTGCGACGAAGCGACCGGGCCGACTTCCAGGCCAACGGCATCCTGGCGCTCGCCAAGAAGGCCAAGGCCAACCCGCGCGAGCTGGCCACGAAGGTCGTCGAGGGGCTGGGCGCGGACGAGGTGCTGGCCGAGGTCGAGGTCTCCGGCCCCGGCTTCCTGAACATCACCGTCTCGGACCGGGCGATCGTCGAGACGCTGGCCGCCCGCGCCGCGGACGACCGGCTCGGCGTGCCCTTCTCGAAGGACGCCGGCACCACGGTCATCGACTACGCGCAGCCGAACGTCGCCAAGGAGATGCACGTCGGCCACCTGCGGTCGGCCGTGATCGGCGCCGCGATGGTCGAGATCCTGGAGTTCACCGGCGAGAAGGTGATCCGGCGGCACCACATCGGCGACTGGGGCACCCAGTTCGGCATGCTGATCCAGTACCTGCTGGAGCACCCGCACGAGCTGGACCACAAGGCCGAGGCGGCCGGGTCGGAGGTCTCCGGCGAGGAGGCGATGTCCAACCTGAACCGCCTCTACAAGGCCTCCCGGGCGCTGTTCGACTCCGACGAGGAGTTCAAGACCCGGGCCCGGGCCCGGGTGGTGGACCTCCAGGCCGGCGACGAGCAGACCCTGGCCCTGTGGCAGCGGTTCGTGGACGAGTCGAAGATCTACTTCTACTCGGTCTTCGACAAGCTGGACATGGACATCCAGGACCCCGACATCGTCGGCGAGTCCGGCTACAACGACATGCTGGTGGAGACCTGCCGGCTGCTGGAGGAGTCGGGCGTCGCGGTCCGCTCCAACGGCGCGCTGTGCGTGTTCTTCGACGAGTACAAGGGCCCGGACGGCAACCCGACCCCGCTGATCGTCCAGAAGTCCGACGGCGGCTTCGGCTACGCGGCCACCGACCTCTCGGCGATCCGGGACCGGGTGGGCGAGCTGGGCGCGGACACCCTGATCTACGTGGTGGACGCCCGGCAGTCGCTGCACTTCAAGATGGTCTTCGAGACCGCCCGCCGGGCCGGCTGGCTGACCGGGGACACCAAGGCCGTGCAGCTGGCCTTCGGCACCGTGCTCGGCAAGGACGGCAAGCCGTTCAAGACCCGTGAGGGCGAGACGGTCCGGCTGGTGGACCTGCTGGACGAGGCGGTGGACCGGGCCACGGCCGTGGTGCGCGAGAAGGCCGGGAAGGTCGGCCTGACCGAGGACGAGATCGTCGAGAACGGCCGCTTCGTCGGCATCGGCGCGGTGAAGTACGCGGACCTGTCGACCTCGGCGGCCCGCGACTACAAGTTCGACCTGGACCAGATGGTCTCGCTGAACGGCGACACCTCGGTCTACCTCCAGTACGCCTACGCCCGGATCCGCTCGATCCTGCGGCTGGCAGGTGACCGCAAGTCGGCCGCCCACCCCGAGCTGGCGCTGGCGCCCGCCGAGCGCGCGCTGGGCCTGCACCTGGACGCCTTCGGCGAGCTGATCGCCGAGGCGGCCGCGGACCACGCCCCGCACAAGGTCGCGGCGTACCTGTACCAGCTGTCCTCGCTGTTCACGACGTTCTACGACCAGTGCCCGGTCATCAAGCCGGAGCCGGAGCTCGTGGTCGCCGAGAACCGCCTCTTCCTGTGCGAGCTCACCGCCCGCACCCTCACCAAGGGCATGTCCCTCCTGGGCATCCGCACCCCCGAACGCCTCTGACGCTCCCCTCGTGACGCCGCGGCCCCCGTCTCCCTTCCCGGGAGGCGGGGGCCGCGGCGTTCCCAGCCCGCCGGACCCGCGCGAGAACTATCGTGGGGGCGTCGGACCTAGGAGGCCCTGGAAATGTCGACCGCCACCCCCATGCCCAGATCCGTACCGCCGATGCCTGAGTACACGCCGAAGGCGCTGCGGGTGGCCATCGCCGCGCACGCGCCGCAACTCCTCCCCGACTTCGACGCGTCCTGGAGAAGGCAGATCGCGGACGCCTACGACATCGGCCCGGTCCCGGCGTTCATGACCCGCTGGTGGGGTGAGTACGCCCTGGCGCGCAACTCGGAGTTGGACCGCCACGTCACCGACCTTGAAACCCGTGCGGCCGAGGCCACGGACGTCACCGTCGCGCGCGAACTGCTGGACGAGGCCTCCCGCATCCGCCACGACCTGCGCGACCTCAGGCCGGGCGAGTGAGCGACGAATTCACCGGGCCGCCGTGGGCGGTGGACTACACACTCGCCGCTGAGAAATACCGGCTCAGCCTCGCCGACGGCGTCCGCGAGTCCCTGCGCGAGGCGGTCTTCGAGCTCCTCACTGCGCGGCACCCCTAACGCGCCGAGGACGTGGAGCCCGTCCGCTCGACCGCCCCGAGAGGTCCGCACCTCGCGTACTTCGACAACCACCGGGGCTGGGTCCTGTTCACCTTCCTGCCCCGGGTGGCCGAGCCGCAGATCGTGGTGGAGGAGATCTTCTGGCAGTAGGCACCGGCCGCCCCCGTTCCCCCGAACGGCCCGATTTCCGGGCCTGGGGCCGGGTAGGGGACGGCGCGTCGCACCGTGTCGCGGAGCGGGACGGGCGACGGTCGTCGTTTCCGCACCCCGAGAACCCCGGAGGCACCCGTGCCCGCCATGTCCGGCCCGTACCGGCCCGGTACGCCCTGTTGGACGGACCTGATGGTCCCCGACCAGCAGGCCGCGCTCGACTTCTACCGTGACCTCTTCGGCTGGCAGGGCGAGGTGGGGCCGCCGGAGACCGGCGGGTACTCCGTCTGCGAACTGCTCGGCAAGCCGGTCGCCGGGATCATGAAGGCGATGAACCCGGACGGCACCGTCCCGGACCCGCTCCCGCCGGCCGTCTGGACCACCTACCTCTCCACCGACGACCTCGGCGCCGCGCTCAAGGCCGGTGAGGCCGCGGGCGGTTCGACCGTCATGGGCGAGCAGCAGGTGATGGACCTCGGCAAGATGGCGGTCCTCGCCGACCCCACCGGCGCGGTCTTCGGCCTCTGGCAGGCCGGTACGTTCGCCGGCGCCGGAATCGTCAACGAACCGGGCGCCGTGGTCTGGAGCGAGCTGGCCACCACCGACCCGGCGGCCGCCGCGGCCTACTACTCCAAGCTGCTGCCGATCGGCACCGCCCCCTCGGAGATCCCCGGCGCCGAGGGCTACACCGAGCTGCAGGTCAACGATCGTTCCGTCGGCGGCATCATGGGCCTGGACCAGCACCCGGAGGGCACCCCTCCGCACTGGCTGACGTACTTCAACGTCGACGACGCGGACAGCGTGCAGGCGGCCGCGGTCCGGGCCGGCGCGACGGTCCTGGCCCCGGCCTTCGACATGCCGGTCGGCCGGATGGCCGTCCTCCAGGACCCGCAGGGCGCGGTCTTCGCGATCATCAAGACCACCGACGCCCCGCAGCAGCCCGACCCGCGCTGACCCACCGGCGCCGGGGCCCGGGGCCGCGGTCCCGCTCCCCGGCCCTCTGGCCGTCCCCCGCCCCCGGGCGCACAATGCGACCGGGGGTGGGCGCATGTGGATCGGGCTCGCGATCGGCGCATGGGTGCTCGTGGGAGCTTCCGTGCTCGGCTGGGTCTCGGCCCGGCTGCACCTCTACCTGTCGTACGCCGTACCGGCCGAGCAGCCGCCCGAACTCGACGTGTACGCGTACGCGTTCCTGTGCGGCGGCCGTCGCCGCACCGCGCAGACGGCCCTCACCGCCCTGCACCGGACCGGCCGGCTCACCACGGCCGGCTCCCGCGTCCTGCGCACCACGAAGACCGCCCCGCCCCCGGCGCATCCGGTCGAGGCCTCGGCCCTCGCCGCCTGTCCGCCGGGCCGCCGCGTGAAGGGGCTCCGGGCCGAGCGGCGCACCAAGCGCAGCGCCCCCGTCCGCCGGATCGCCGACGACCTCGCGCGCCGCGGCCTGCTCGTCCACCCGCGGTTGCTGGTCCGGCTCGACAACTGGAACGCGGCCCTGATCATCACCGTCAGCTCGTCGGCGATCTTCGGGTGCGTCGCGTCGATCGCCTGGGACGAGCGGCACAGCGGCCCCGCGGGCCGCGCGGCCCTGATCGTCGCCCCGACGCTGCTCGGGCTGGCCCTCCCCGCCCTGGCCGGCAAGCTGCCGACGGCACTGACACCCGCCGGGGAGCGGGCCCTGGCGGCCCATCGCGACCGGCCGCCGGACGGGCACCTGGCGAAGGCCCTGCGCCAGGTGGCGACCGAGGGCGTCACGACCACCGCGATGCCGGCCGGGCTGCGGTCGGCCCTGCGGCGCATGCCGCCCTCCGACTACCAGCCGGGCGACCCGGCGGGTCTGGGCGGGCTGTAGCCACCCACCGGGCGCTCGACCGGGCCGTCAGGACGCCGGGGCGGCCAGCGTCTCGGACTGGCCGGAGCGCCGCAGCGCGTCGGCGACGAAGCCGGCGGCCTTCAGCTCCTCCACGAACTCCCGCAGGAAGGCCACCGTCTCCGGCCGGCGCGAGACGGTCGTACCCACCGCCTGCCGGATCTGCATGAAGGCCGGCTCCACCAGCCGCACCCCCGGGTGCGAAGCCACGTACGCGGTCGCCGGCTGCCGGATCCCGGCGCCCGCCTCGAGCCCCTGCTCGCGGAAGACGTCCACGCCCTCCGCCCCGCGCACCACGGTCGCGTCCGTCAGCTCGCGCGTCAGGTGCAGGTCGTACGCCGAGCCCTCCTTGACCCCGATCCGCACCCCCGCCGCGTCCACCTCGGCGGCCGTGCTGAGGGCGGACCCCTCCGGCACCACGTACACGCCCTCGATCAGGACGTACGGCTCGGTGAAGGCCACCTCGGCGGCGCGGGCCGGGTCCACCGCCAGGAAGCAGATGTCGGCCGACCCCTGCGCCATCGCCTCGAAGGACTTCCGCGCGGCGTCGAAGCACCGGAACTCCACCGGCAGCCCGAGCCGCCGGCCCAGCTCCCGCGCGATGTCCACGGTGATCCCGGCGGGCGCGTCCGCGGTGCCCTGGGCGAGCACCGGGTTGCCCAGGTTGATCGACGCCCGCAGCACTCCGGTCGGTGCGAGGTCTTCGGTCACGGCAGCAGTTGCATTCCCCATGTGCCCGGAGTGTAGGCGCCCCGCCGCTCGCCCCCGTGCACGGCCCTGACCTGCGGCTCCGCGCCGGTACCGGGCCCGGTGCCGAACTCGCACCAGACCGCCTTGCCGGGCGAGCGGGGATGCGCCCCCCACCGGTCCGCGACCGCGGCCACGATGACGAGGCCCATGCCGGCCCCGACCCGCAGCCGCGACAGCCCGGGCCCGCTGTCGTGCACCTCGACCCGTACGCCGCCCTCGAAGCGGAGCAGCCGCACCCGGTACCCCCGCCCCGGCGGCACCCCGTACCGCAACGCGTTCGTGGCCAACTCGCTCACGCAGAGCAACACGTCGTCCCGCCGCCCCGCCACACCCCAGGCGTCCAAGGTCCCCGCGGCGAACTCCCGCGCGCCCCGCACGGTCCGGTGCGACCGGCCGAACAGCCGTTCCCGCAGCAGCGCGGGCTCCGTCTCCAGATTCACGGGACGATCGTCGCGGTGCGTGACCAGCGTTGTGCAGTGGCCCAGCCCGTACAAGTTCGTTGTACGGGCCGGGAACGTGAATGCGCGGGCTCAGGTGGGGAGTTCAGCCGTATGGCTCGGAGCAGGAAAAAGAAGAACGCGACAGCGCACGACATGATCGGGGCTATGGTCGCCAACTACCGTGCGTCAAAGGGGTGGACGCAGAGGAAGTTGGCCGATCTCGTCGGCTCCCACGAGGAGACGATCGGATCGATCGAGCAGGGCCGCCGCCCTCTCCTCCTCGACGTCGCGATCCGCCTGGACATCGTGCTGGACACACGCGGAACACTGGAGGTCGCTGTGAGGCACCTGCCGGACGTCGACCAGATCCCAGCGGGGGCGGAGGACTACTTCGAGCGTGAGAAGGAAGCAGTCACGCTGTCCTGGTTCGAGGCACAGGTGGTGCCAGGGCTGCTGCAAACCGAGGCCTACGCCCTGGCCCTGTTCCGCAGCCGCATTCCCGCATTCACCCCGCCGAAGATCGATGAACACATGGAGCGACGTCTCGGGCGCCAGGAGATCCTCAGGCGGGCGGAACCCCCGCAACTCAGCTTCATCCTCTGGGAGCCGGTCGTCGCAAGCCCGGTCGGCGGGCACAGCACGCACGTCGAGCAGTTGCGTCACCTGCGCGCATGCGCAGACCTGCCGTTCCTGACGTTGCAGATCATGCCGCTCATGCAGGCCGGCCATGCAGGCACGAGCGGCCCGTTCATCGTCCTGGAGACCCCAGAGCACCAGTTCCTCGCGTACTCGGAATCGCAACGCGGAAACCATCTGATCGCCGACCCCACAGAGGTCAGCATCAGGCTCCAGAGGTATGCGATGCTGCGAACACAGGCCCTCAACGCCCAAGAAACCAAGGACCTGTTAGAGCGCAGGCTGGGAGAGCTGGACCCATGAACACTGAGCAGCAGTGGCGGAAGTCGAGCTACAGCACCGGCGACGGCGACGCGTGCGTCGAGGTGGCCGCCACCCCCGGCACCGTCCACGTCCGGGACTCCAAGGACGCCGACGGCCCCGTCATCGATCTGGCCCCCGCCACCTGGGCCGCGCTGACCGGCTGGGTCGGGCGGTAAGGCAACCGCACAGGGCGCGCGGCGGCACCCGGGCGCGCACCATGCACGCGCCCGGGCCGGGCGCAGAGCCCTGGGCGGGTCAGCGGTTCAGGGGGTACGAGTGGCGGCCCGTCTCCGCGTCGATCTCGCCGTGGGCCTTCGTCAGCAGCTGGGAGGCCAGGTCCATCAGCGCCCGGGCGCCCGCGATCTCCTCGCCGACCCGCAGCTGTTCCGGGTCGGAAGGGTGCCGCAGGGCGTAGCCGCGCGCCTTCAGTTCGGTACCGTCCGCCAGCCGCAGCAGGCACGCCGCACTGGTGCGGTGCCCCTCGTCGATGAACTCGGTCTCCACATGCCATCCGGTGTGCTGGGACATGCCGGATCACCTCCGCCCTCTCCCCTCCAGCATGCGCGCCCCGGGGCCGGGGCGCGCGGCGCGAGCGGGAGGGGGCGCCGGGGTCAGTCGCGGCGGAGCCACTGGGCGACCTCGGTCGCCCAGTACGTGAGGATGGTGTCGGCGCCCGCCCGCTTGATGCCGAGCAGGGTCTCCATGATGGCCCGGTCGCGGTCGACCCAGCCCTTCTCCGCGGCGGCCTCGATCATCGCGTACTCGCCGCTGATCTGGTACGCGGAGACCGGTACGTCCACGGCCTGGGCGACCCGGTAGAGGATGTCCAGGTAGGGGCCCGCGGGCTTGACCATGACCATGTCGGCGCCCTCTTCGAGGTCCAGCGCCAGCTCGCGCAGGGACTCCCGGGCGTTGGCCGGGTCCTGCTGGTAGGACTTGCGGTCGCCCTGGAGCGAGGAGGCCACCGCCTCGCGGAAGGGCCCGTAGAAGGCCGAGGAGTACTTCGCCGTGTAGGCGAGGATCGTCACGTCCTCGTGGCCCGTCTCGTCCAGCGCGTCGCGGATCACGCCGACCTGGCCGTCCATCATGCCGCTGGGGCCGACCACGTGGACGCCGGCGTCGGCCTGGACCTGGGCCATCTCGGCGTACCGCTCGAGGGTGGCGTCGTTGTCCACCCGGCCGTGCTCGTCCAGCACGCCGCAGTGGCCGTGGTCGGTGTACTCGTCCAGGCACAGGTCCGACATGATCACCAGGTCGTCGCCGACCTCGGCCTTCACGTCGCGGATGGCCAGCTGGAGGATGCCGTCGGGCTCGGTGCCGGCGGTGCCGCGAGCGTCCTTGTTCTCGTCCGCGGGCACGCCGAACAGCATGATCCCGGCGACCCCGGCCTCAACGGCCTCGGCGGCCGCCTTCCGCAGGGTGTCCCGGGTGTGCTGGACCACGCCGGGCATCGCGGAGATCGCGATCGGCTCGCTGATGCCCTCGCGCACGAAGGCCGGCAGGATCAGGTCCGAGGGGTGCAGCCGGGTCTCGGCGACCATCCGCCGCATCGCGGGCGTGGTCCGCAGCCGCCGGGGCCGCGAGCCGGGGAAGGATCCGTACGTGCTCATCTCTTAGTTCGCCTCTTCGAGCCGTCGAAAGCAGTCCCGCCCAGCCTAGGCCGTCGCGCGCACCGGGTCCGGCGGGGCGGATCCAGCGCGGCTGGAACGCCGGACGCGCCGCCGGGGGGGGGGCCGGGGAGGACCCCCCCCCCCCCCGCCCCGGGCCGGCCGGGGCAGGGGGGGCCCCCCCGGGGTGGGGCGGCGGGCGGGCGCC
>NZ_JBFBGK010000122.1:0-21822 GCF_040684615.1 Streptomyces sp. NPDC089919 | reverse complement strand
GGACAGAGGTCCGCGGCCGGCTCCCGGGGCGTAGCGGTCCGGCGGGGCTATGCCTCCAGCCCGGTCCGGAGGGTCGTGAGGATCCGGGTCAGCAGGCGCGACACCTGCATCTGGGAGACCCCGATGCGCTCGCCGATCTCCGCCTGGGTCAGCTCGTCCATGTACCGCAGCGACAGGATCAGCCGGTCGCGTTCGCCGAGCCCGGCGATCAGCGGCTTGAGGGCGGACAGCAGCTCGATCTGCTCGAAGGAGGGGTCGGAGCGGCCCAGCGAGCGGGTCAGCCGGTTCCCGACCTCGTTGTCGTCGAAGACGATGTCCAGCGAGCGGGCGGTGAAGCCGTTGGCGGCGCGCCGGCCCTCGGCCACCTCAGCCTCGCTGATGTCCAGGGCGGTGGCCAGGTCGGCCGTGGTGGGTTCGCGGTCCAGCAGCTGGGTCAGGTCGTCGGAGGTGCGGGCGAGGTCGAGCCGGAGTTCCTGGAGCCGCCGGGGGACCCGTACCGACCAGCCGGTGTCCCGGAAGAAGCGCTTCATCTCGCCGATGATCGTCGGCAGGGCGAAGGAGGCGAACTGCACCTCGCGGTCGGGGTCGAAACGGTTGATCGCCTTGATCAGGCCGATGACGCCGACCTGGACGATGTCGTCCATCGGCTCGCGCACCCCGCGGAAACGCTGGGCGGCGTGCTTGACCAGGCTGACGTTGAGCTCCACCAGCAGGTTGCGCAGGTACGAGTACTCCGCCGTGCCCTCCTCCGCCGCCCTGAGCAGGACGAACAGCCGCGCCGACAGCTCGCGGGCGTCCGCGCAGGAGACGGTGCGCGGGTCGGGCACCGGGGGCAGCCCGGCGATCGCGGGCGGCGCCCCGGCCGGCCGGACCGGCGGGTCGGGGCGGTCGGGGGCCCGGACGGCTTCCGTGCCGGGAGGCTTGGTCCGGGCCGGGGACCGCGGCGCGGTCTTCGTGGTGGTCCTGGTCGTGCCCGTGGTCCTGGTGGTGGTCATGGGCTTCCTCCGGTGGAGAGCAGGACCCCGCGCCTACCCCGGAACCGGGGGGTGACACCTGGGGGAGGGGCGGTCTAGGTGGCCGTGCCGTGCCGGGTGAGGTCCCCGGCGAGCAGCAGGACGTCCGCCGGCCGGGGCAGCGTCTCGAAGGCCGGCCGCAGCAGACCTTGGCCGTCCGGGCACAGGTGGATGTCACCGACCGCGGCGACGCGGATCACGGCAACACCTCGGAGTGGTCGAGCGGCCCGCAGTGGCCCACCACCAGGTCGGTGATCAGCGGGATGCCGGCCAGTTCGGTCTCGGCGATGCTCCGGACCAGCTCGAGGCACTGGACGGTGGACACGGTGCCGGACAGCAGCACGGTGTCGCCGCGCAGGTCGACCCGGACGCCCAGTTCGGCGATGGCGTCCCCGGTCAGGCGCTGCAGCAGGCGCTCGATGCGGTATTCGACGAGTTCTCTCATCGGTTCTCCTCAGCTCGTTGCCGCTCCGGGGAGGCCCCGTGGCTCTCGCGGGCGATGGCGTCCAGGCGTTCCGGCAGGTACGGGAAGGCGTCCGGCATGGGGGTGTCCCGGTGCCGCCGGCGCTCGTGCTGGGCGCGTCTGCCCTGCGGACCGGCGAACATGCCCGGGCGGGCATGCCGCGCCGGGCGGTGGGAAGGTGGGGGAGGGGAAGGGGGGACGGCGAACGGAGGCCATCGTGAGCAGCACCGATGTCACGGTCGTGGTCAGCGACTGCGCGGCGGACGACGCGCGGGCCGTGCTCTCGGCCCTGGGTGAGCGGTTCCCGGCGGAGGGCGCCCCGCCGGCCCAGGCCGCGGCGGCGGCCGCGCGTACCGGCGCCGCCACCGTGTGGTCCTCCGTCTTCGACGTGGGACACCCCCGGGAGCGGACGGCCGGCGCGCCGCCGGTGGCGCTGGCGCACCCGGTCAGCGTGGAGGCACAGGGCGGCTACCAGGCGGTGGACCGCCTGGTCGGCGAGCTGGGGTCGGTCTTCGAGGTCGAGTCCAGCGGCACGGCCGCCGGAGACCAGGAGAAGGACGTCCACCTGCGGATCCGGGGCCGGTGACGGCCGGCTCCCGCTGACAGCGGCCCCGCGGCCCACCTCGCGCACCCGGGCGCGTCGGGTCGGCGCCGCGGGGCGGTGCGCAGGCGTGCCGTCGTGCCCAGCTCCGACCAGGTGGGCCGTGACCGGGTGAGCCGGTCAGGTCCCGGGGCGTTCGCGCCGGGCGAGTACGCCGGACCAGCGCCGGCACCAGCCGATCACGAGCCGCAGGACGCAGGTCAGGGTCAGGGCCCAGGCGAGGGCGAAGGCCCAGATCAGCGCGGGGCGCGGCACCGAGACCGCGAGCACGAACAGCGCGAGCGAGGCGCCGGCCAGCAGGAGGGCCGTGGTGCCGAGCCGGTGGTGGCGCACCGCCTGCCAGGGCGCCGCCCAGGGCCGCACCCCGCGTCGCATCCTGCTCATCCGGCGGTCCAGCAGCGCGTCACCGCAGCGCAGATCCTCCTCGATCTCCGCGAGGATCATCCGTTCCCGCTGCGAGAAGTCGGATTCCTCCATGGGAGCACCTCCTCCCGAGCCGCCGGACGCCGACGGGCCCGGCCGGTGGGACGGACGGGCCCGCTCGGCCACGTGGCCGGCCCCCGGCTCTGACGCCGCGGGGGCCGTACGCGGCATCTGCCCGACGGGGTCGCCCGGCAAACGCGCGCCATGTCGCAGAAGGGAAGATTTCGGAGCCGGAGCCGGAGCCGGAGCCGGAGCCGGAGCCGGCGCGCGGAGCCGCCCGGCTGGTCCGCCCGGGCCTGCTGCCGCTCGTACCCGACCTGCCGGGTCTGCGCTTCCTGTGCGGCCTGCGGGAGGGCGCCGGGCTGGACACCCCGCCGCTGCACGGGGACGCGTCCGACCGGCCCGCGGCCGAGGGCGCCGGCCCGGCCCGCGGGCCCCGGCCCGGAACCGGGACCACCGGTTGAACGAGGCGGATCGCGGGAAGCCGCTCCCCATGGAGCGACGACCGGCCATGCACTCCGCCGGCCCGCTGCCCGCGCCGGAGGAGCTGCTGCTGATGGCCCGCGAGGTGGGCCACGACTACCCCCGCTGGCGGTCCCGGCTCACCGCACCGGCGGACGAGGGCAGCTGGGTGCGGCTCTTCCGGGCCGGTCCGCTCGGCATCTGGGCCGTCGACTGGGACCGGGTGCCGCCCGGCACCTGCTACCTGGACCACGAACGGGTCCGGGGCGCGGTCTGGGTCGCCCGCGGCGCCCTCGCCCACGAATGCGCCCGGTTCGGCAGCGCGCCCCGGACCACGCGGGTACCCGCGGCCAGCGGCTTCTGCTTCGACGAGACCTTCTACCACCGGATGCGGGCCCTCGACGACGCCGGCCCGACCGTCACCGTGCACGTCTTCGCCTCCCTCCTGCCACCCCCACCCCCCGGCGCCCCCCTCACGGCCACCGCCCTCCACCTCCCCTCGGGACCTCCCGGAGACACCACCGGCTGACCCCTCCCGGCCGCGTGCAGGACGGCCCGGGCGATCACCTCGGGCTGGCACATCGGCGACACCGGCATCGGCCGAGCAGCTCGGCTCCTCCCATGCCGACGGGCCGGTGGATGCGGGCCATCGGGACGTCGTGGCCGTGCTGGTGCGGGGCCCGCCACCAGGTGAGCGCGTGCAGGTAGTTGGTGTCGACCAGGGTCCCGTCCAGGTCGAAGAGCACGGCCCGGGGCCGGCGGGCGGCGCCGTCCTCGCCCGCTCCGGCGCCCCCCTCGGGTCCGGTGGTCACGGATCAGCGTCCTGATCTGCCTGTGGTCGTCCCTGAGCATCACGATGGCGTCGGTGGACATGGCGGGCTCCTGCCCCTCGAAAGTCCTGACGCCCCGCGCCTGCCCCGCGCATCCGGCCGGTCTCGCACCCGCCGCACCCGACCGGAACGGGCACGGGATGTCGGGTGCGGCAGGCTGGTCCCTTCCTAACGTGGTGGCCGAAAGGAAGGGGGCCGGGGTTGCTGGACCGACTGAACCAGGCCATGGAGCACATCGAGCAGCACCTGGACCGGCAGATCGAGGTGGCCGAGCTGGCCCGGATCACGGCCACGTCGGAGTACCACTTCCGGCGGCTGTTCTCCTCGCTCGCGGGGATGCCGCTGTCGGAGTACGTGCGCCGGCGCCGGCTGACCGTCGCGGCGGCCGGGGTGCTGGCGGGGGAGCCGACCCTGCTGGAGATCGCGGTCCGCTACGGCTACTCCTCCGGGGAGGCCTTCGCCCGGGCGTTCCGTGCCGTGCACGGGATCGGCCCGGGCGAGGCCCGGCGCACCGGCGCGGTCCTCAACGCCCAGCCCCGGCTCTCCTTCCGCCTCACCGTCGAAGGGAACAGCACCATGCGGTACCGCATCGTGGAGAAGGAAGCATTCCGGGTCGTCGGGAAGAAGGCCCGCGTCCCGCTGATCTACCAGGGGGCCAACCCGCACATCGCCGAGCTGATCCGGAGCATCCCGGCGGAGACGATGGGGCGGATCGCGGCCCTCTCCGACCAGGACCCGGCGGGCGTGGTGTCGGCGACGGTGCGCCTGTCGGACGGTTTCGAGGAGGGGAGCGCGCTCGACTACTACCACGCGGTGGTGACCGGGGCCGGGGATCCGGCCGCGGACCTCGACGTGCTGGAGTGCCCGGCCGGCACCTGGGCCGTCTTCGAGAACACCGGGCCCTTCCCCGAGGCGCTGCAGCAGATGTGGGGGGACGTCGCCGCCCAGTGGATGCCGTCCAACCCGTACGAGTACCGGCCGGGGCCGGAGATCCTGGCCACCCGTCCCGTCGCGGAGGACCCGGCGCAGTCCTGGGCCCAGTTGTGGATCCCGGTGACCCGCAGTCCCACGGCCTGACCCCGGCGGGGTCGCGGGCGGCCGCCGGTCCGCTCCGGTGGCCGCCCGCGGCCCGTTCAGTCCACCAGCACGCCCGGGTTGAGGATCCCCCGGGGGTCCAGCGCCGTCTTCGCCGCCCGCAGGGCCAGTGCGAACGGCTCGGGCCGCTGCAGGTCGTAGCCGGGCCGGTGGTCGCGCCCCACCGCGTGGTGGTGCGTGACGGTGGCCCCGTACCGGTGCAGCACCTCGCCCGCCACCGCCTTCAGCTCGTCCCAGACCGCCGCCTCCTCGCCGGGCCGGCCGGCCGCCAGCACGGTGAAGTAGGGCGCCGCGCCGTCGGGGTAGACGTGGGTCAGCCGGCAGTTGACCGTCGCGGGGTGCCCGGTCGCCTTGAGCGCGGCCGTGCCGACCTCGGTGCGCACCGCCTCGATCAGCCCCGGGATCCGGTCCCAGGTGGCGGCGGTCTCGAAGGTCTCCGCCACCGCGCCCATCCGGGCCAGCCCGTCGCGCAGGTACGGCATCCGCAGGAACGCCGCGCGCCAGGCGCCCACCGCGGCGTCGCCGCCGGCCGCCCCGGACGCGTCGGCGGGCCGGCCCCCGCAGGAACGGGCCACCTCCACGGCCCGGGCCAGCAGGTCCGTCACCGGTGCGTCGGCCGACTCGAAGCCCAGCACCAGAACGGCGCTGCCGTCCTGCGCCGCTCCGGCCAGCGCCGCCTCGCCGGAGTCCAGCAGGCGGCAGTTGGCCGGCATCAGGTCGGACTGGGCGATCAGCCGGACGGCGTCGAGCGCGTCGGCGAACGCGCCGAAGGCCACCGAGGCGGAGGCCTTGTGGACCGGCCGGTCCTGGAGCCGTACCCACGCCTCGGTGATCACGCCGAGGGCGCCCTCGGAGCCCAGGAAGAGCCGGTCGGGGGAGGGGCCCGCACCGGAGGCGGGCAGCCGCCAGGAGGCGCTGACGCCGGCCGGGGTCACCACCCGCAGGGACTGGACGAACTCGTCGATGTGGGTGCGGCCGGTGGCGTAGTGGCCCCCGGCCCGGGTGGCGAGCCAGCCGCCGAGGGAGGAGAACTCGAAGCTCTGCGGGAAGTGCCGCAGCGTCAGGCCGTGCGGGCGCAGCTGCTGCTCCAGGCTCGGCCCGAGGGTCCCGGCCTGGATCCGCGCCGCCCGCCCGGTGGCGTCCACCTCCAGGACGCGCCCCATGGCGCCCAGGTCCAGGCACAGGACCGCCCGGTGGGCGTCGCCGCGGTACTCCACGCCTCCGGTCACCGAGGAGCCGCCGCCGTAGGGGACCACCGCCACGCCCTGCCCGCCGGCCCAGTCCAGTAGGTCGGACACCTCCTGCTCGGTGGCGGGCCGGGCGACCAGGTCCGGGATCCGCCCGGGCCGTCCGCGCAGGGCCCGGGCGATGTCGCGGTACGCCTTGCCCATGGCGCGGGCGGCGCGCTCGGCCGGATCGGCGCTGATCACGTGCGCCAGGCTCGGCGGCGGCTGGACGGCGGGGGCCCCGATCCGCAGGTCCGCCACGCGGGGCACGGGCAGCGGCCGGGCCAGGGTGCCCGGCAGCATCGCGCCCATCGCCCGGCACTCCGCGTCGTCGGGGTGCTGGTCCGCCCAACCCCAGCCCCACCAGGAGCGGATGCGGGGCGAGGGCTGCGGCACGGTACCGGTCATGGATCTGCTCCAGAGGTCGCGGGGGACGTACCCGGCAGGTAATTTACCGGGGGGTAAATTACTTACTGATAATATCCGTCCATGGCAACCCCGCGGTCCAAGGCCGGCACCAAAGGCGTCCCCCGTCAGCAGCGCCAGGAGCAGATCCTGGCCGCCGCCACCCAGGAGTTCGGCACGCACGGCTACTGGGGCGCCTCGCTCGGGTCCATCGCCGCCCGCGTCGGCGTCACCAAGACGCTGCTGCACCAGTACTTCGGCACCAAGGAAGACCTCTACCTCGCCTGCCTGACCCCCGTCGGGGACCGGCTGCTGGCGGCCATCCGCACCGCCGTCGGCGACCAGGGCGCCACCGGCCGCACCCCGCTGCGCGTCCTGCACGCCCTCTTCACCGCCCTCGAAGGCCAGCGCGAGTCGTGGTTCGTGGTCTACGACACCTCGCTGCCACCGGACGGCGAGGCCACCCGCCGGGCCGCGCAGTACTGGTCCGCCATCGACGCCATCGCAGCCGAGGGCACCGCCGAACTGCTGGGCGCCGCCGGCTCCGACGACCCGCTCGACGCCGACGTGCTCGCGTACGCGTGGCAGGGCCTGGTCGCCACCCTGGTCCGCTGGTGGGTCAAGCACCCCGACCAGTCGCCGGAAGACATGACCCGGCGCTGCGCCCGCCTCTTCGCGGTCGCCGGAGCCCTCACCCCGTACGGTGACCACCATGAGTGATCCGGAGCGGAACAAGGCCACCGCCATGGCCTTCTACGAGCTGATGTTCAACGAGTGCAAGCCCGCCGAGGCCATCGAGCGGTACGCGGGCGCCACCTACATCCAGCACAACCCGCACGTCGGCGACGGCAAGCAGGCGTTCGTCGACTACTTCGTGCGGATGGCCGCCGAGTACCCCGGCAAGCGGGTGGAGTTCAAGCGGGCCGTCGCCGAGGACGACCTCGTCGTCCTGCACTGCCACCAGACCTGGCCCGAGGAGGAGTACGCCGGGATCGACATCTTCCGCTTCGATGCGGAGGGCCGGATCGTCGAGCACTGGGACGTGCTCCAGGTCATCCCGGCCGCATCGGCGAACGACAACACCATGTTCTGACCGGCCGACCTGGCTCTTCCCGCTTGTCCCGGCGCCGGGACGCCGCGATGGGGGATCATGGCGGGCGGGCAGGGCGACGGAAGGCGGGGCGGACGGCAGTGCTGGGCAAGACGGAGACGGAAGGTGTCACCCTCACCGACCTGGTGCGGCAGGCCGCACCGGATCAGCACGGCGCCCTGTGGCGGCTGCGCCGCCGGCACCGCCAGATGGACGCCAACGTCATCCGGTTCCCCGCCGGCGGTACCGTCGCCGACCACACCGAACCAGAGGTCGACGTCCTCCTGATCGTGGTCGCCGGCACCGGTCGGCTCACCACCGCCGACGCCGAGCGCGAACTGGTCCCCGGCGCGGTGGCGGTGCTGCCGCGCGGCACCGCCCGCGCCATCGCCGCCGGGCCCACCGGGCTGATCCTGCTCACCGCCCACCGCCGCCGCGCCGGCCTGCGCATCGGCCGCCGCACGCCGGTGCCGGCCGGCACCCCGACCTGCTCCCTGCACCTGGTCTGCGGCCAGTGCCACCGGCACGCCATAGAGGCCGACGCCCGCTTCTGCAGCGGCTGCGGCACCGCCCTCCCCACCCGCGCCAAGCCCCGCACCACTCCGTCGGCCTGACCCGCCGGCGGCCTGCCCCGCCGCGGCCTGACGCTCCGACCGCCTGACCCGCCGACCGTCCGACGCTCCGACCCCCGACGCCGGTCCGCCGCCGGGCCGGGGGTCAGTGCACGCAGAACTCGTTGCCCTCCGGGTCCGTCATCACCGTCCACTGCCCGCCGGCCTCCTGCACCTCGGTGAGGACCTGCCCGCCGAGGCCGGTCAGCCGCGCCACCTCCTGGTCCCGCTGCCCGGCCGGGCCGTGCAGGTCGATGTGGAGGCGGTTCTTGGCCGCCTTCCGATCCGACCGCGGCACGCGGTTGAACAGCACCCGGCGCCCCAGGCCCGTCCCGCTCTCCGGGTCGTACGGGTCGTCGGGATGCCGGACCGCCGCCGCGTCCCGCCAGGCGTACCGGTCCCGGTGCTCGACCAGCACGTCGGGATGGATCACGCCCAGGCCCAGCAGCTTGTCGATGAGCGTGCTGTGGTCCTCGACCTGGTAGTGCAGGGCCGCCGACCAGAAGTCGGCCTGGGCGTGCGGGTCATGGGCGTCGATGACGAGCTTCCAGTGCACGGGAGTGGCAGTCATGGCACCACGTATAGCCCCCGGCACCGACAACGCCGCCGCGCCGCGCCCGGCGGGCGCCCCCGGCGGCAGCACGCCGGGCGGCGGGAACAGGCCCTTTACCCCTGAGGTAATCGCGGCGGCCCGGCCCCCGCCGATACGTTTTGATCACCACCAGCCGCCCGGCCCCGCAGGGACCGGGTGACGACCGAGGAGGACCCGCCATGCCCGCCTACGCCTTCGCCCACCTGCACGACCCGCACCTGAACGCGGAGGTCATCGAGTACATCAAGCGCATCCAGGCCACCCTCGAACCCTACGGCGGCCGCTTCGTCATCCACGGCGGAGCGATAGAAGTCCTGGAGGGCAGCTGGCAGGGCGACATGGTGATGATCGCGTTCCCGAGCGGAGCGGACGCCCGCGCCTGGTACCACTCGCCCGTCTACCAGGAGCTGATCCCGCTGCGCGCCGACCACATCAAGGGAGACATCCTGATCGTCGAGGGCGTCGACGAGGACTACGACGCGGCCGCCAAGATCCGCACCCTGGAAGCCCAGGCGGGCGCCGCCGGCTGACCCGGCTGTCAGTGGTGGGTGCGAGGGTGGCGGGATGAACGATCCTTGGAGCCTGCGGGCGATCGACGAGGCCCTGCGCACCAGTTGGGCCGCCGACACCAGCCACCCCAGCACCGTCACGGGCATCGCCTGGGAGCCGGACAACCCGTCCTGGGGCCACTGCGACGTCACCGCGCTGCTCGTCCACGACCTGTTCGGCGGCGACCTGGTGTGCGGCGAGGTGCACTGCGACGGCCGGGCGGAGGGCTACCACTACTGGAACCGCCTGCCCGGCGGCGTGGAACTGGACCTGACCCGCGAGCAGTTCCGGCGCGGCGAGGTCATATCGGCGGCCGAGGTCGTCCGGCGGCCCCCGGGCCCGCTGCCGCGCCGCTGGGCGGAGTACCTGCTCCTGCGCGAGCGGGTGGCCGAGAAGCTGGGGCCGCTGCCCGAGCCGTTCTGACCGGCGGGGGGCGGGGGCAGGGGGCCGGGACGGCTGACGGCGCCCGGCCTCCCCGCTCCTACAGCCGGTCGCCCGTGTCGGGGTGCTCCGGAGGATGCATCCCACCGCCGTCCTTGACGTCCACGTCGCAGGTGCGCCGGTCGTAGGACTGGTCATTGGGGACGAACAACACCTCGGCGACCTGCCGGGGGCGCTCGACGGCGATCCACGCGTCGCCCGTGTGCGGGTCCTCGGCCGGCCCGTTCGCCTGGGACGAGCTGACCGTCTCACACCCCAACACCACCCGCGCCCGGTCGACCGCGCAGGCGTCCACCGCGGGAGGGGAGTACCTGTCGGCGTTCTCGAAGCGGAAACGGAAGTGGACCCGGTCGCCCTCGGCGGGTACCTGCGGGTGCGGTTGGAGCCGCCAGTCGACGACCGCGGCGGTGACGCCCAGGGGCCGCCCGTCCGGGTTCACCACCTGCACCCTGGCACCCGCCGTCCCGCGCTCCGCCGTCGTGTCGGTACAGCCCCAGCCGGAGCAGCCGGACAGGGCGAGAGCCGTCCCGGCCACCGTCGCGACCGGGGCGGCGGCGAGCATTCCACCGGCCCACCGCGCCCCCGGCCGGCGCCTCACGCCCGGCCGCCCCCCGGCCGGATGCTCCGCTCCCGGCGACGGCGGCGGCGGGCCTTCGCCCGGGCCGGCCCCCCGGGGCCGATCGCCACCAGCCCGTCGCCCAGGGCGTACGCCCCCCACAGGACGACCCTGCCGACCGCGAACACGACTTCCTCCACTGCGATTCCCCCATGCACTCGATGTGACGGCCGGTGGTCATTCCCGGCCACCTGCTGTGACGCAGCAGACCCCGACAGGGTTGATCTTGTTCACCGACCGCGGAATCACCCGCCGCAACCGAGCCGGCCACCGACGGCTTCCCAGGGCGGGCAGCGGGGGCAGCGGGGGCAGCGGGGGCAGCGTTGGCCGCAGCGGATCCTTCCGGGAGCGGATGCGGCGGTTCGAGGACGGGACCAAGCCCGGTCGCCCTCCGGGGGCGTCGGCCGGAATGGACCGGGCGCCTCCCGGGTAGGCCGGGTGGCGGGCCGGCCGGCCCGTGCCCCGCACGGCGACAGGAGGCGGACCGGTATGACCGCGGACGACCAGGTGGACATGGCGCGCAGTCAGGTCTTCGGGGAGGTCGCCGAGGCCTACGATGCGGCCCGTCCCGGATACGCGGACCAGCTGGTCACGGACGTGCTGGCGTACGCGGCGCCGGGCGGACGGCCGGTGGTGGAGGTCGGTGCGGGGACCGGCAAGGCCACCCTCGCCTTCGCCGCTCGGGGCGTCCGGATGGTCTGCCTCGAACCGGACGAGCGGATGGCGGCGGTCCTGCGCCGCAACACCGCGGGCCACCCGGGCGTGGCGGTGCGCACCGGCGGCTTCGAGGACTGGCGGCCCGGCGGCCGCCGCTTCGGGCTGCTGCTGGCCGCCACCTCATGGCACTGGGTCGACCCGGCCCGGCGCTGGGACCTGGCCCACGCCGCCCTCGCCCCGGGCGGGGCGCTGGCCCTGGTCTGGAACCCCCAGGGCGTCCGGGACCCGCAGGTGCACGCCGCCCTGGCGGAGTCCGACCGCCGCCTCGGGATCACCGGCGCCCCGCACGCCCGACGCGCCTGGGAGTTCGCTGACGTACCGGGGGACTGGCCGGGCTGGCCGGAGGCCGAATGCCGGCGCGACGGCCGCTTCACCGATCTGCGCCCTGTCCGGTACCGCCAGGAGGTCCACTACGACACCGACCGCTACCTGACCTACCTGTCCACCCTCTCGGGCTACCGCGTCCTGCCCCCGGCCCTGCGGTCCGAGGTGCTGGCCGCCACGGCCCGCACCCTGCGCCGGTACGGCGACGCCCTCACCATGACCCTCTGCACCGACGTGCTCCTGGCCCGGGCGCGCTGAAGCGCACCGCCCGGCCCGTCAGGACCCGGCGGGCGCCGTCCAGTCGTCGGTGCGCCGGTGCCGTCCCATGCCGACGGCATCGAACTCGTCCCCGCCCGACGCCCGCTGCGCGCCGAGCCGGCGCAGCGCCAGCGAGACCGGGCTGACGGCCAGGACGTAGGTCCGCTGTTCCGGCTCCTCCAGCGGGCCGAGCACCAGCCTCCCGGCCTCCCAGACGGCCGCCCGCTGCTCGCCGAGCCCGCCGAAGTACTCGGCCTCGACATAGGCGACGGGCCCGGTCGCCGACCACCGCGCGAGCGTCGCCGCGAAGCCTCCGGGCAGCCGCCAGAACCCCAGGTCGTCCTCCGTGCCGCCGTCCGTGAGGGCCGCGTGGAGCTCGTCCGTCATCGGCATCAGGGACAACCCCTGCCGGAGGGGGGCCAGTCGGGCACCGGGCACCTCCCGCGCCGCGGTGCGCAGGAGCGCGTCCCCGGCGATCACCGCATGTACGTCGTACCCCACCCAGTTCCTCCTCGACGGTTCGCGGAGCCTCATGATGCCCGGCCCGGCCGGCCGACGGCACCGGGATTTCGGCGGGTCCGGGGTGTCCGCCCCAGGAGCGGTGGCCGGCTTTCCGGAACGGGTCCGGCGGTGGCGAAGTGGCAAGTAGGCTTCCGCTGCCCCCTATTGGGCCGGGGACGTGCCGGGCAGGGGGTCTGAGGAACACCGGGGCGCGGGTGCGCGTGGGCGTGCCCGCGGACAGGGGGGAGAGTGCTGTGACCGTACGGAGAGACACGCGACAAGGACAGCCGTGGCGGCGGTGGGCCGCCGTGCTGGCCGTGGGGGTCGTGACCGTGGCCGCCGGGACGGCGTCGGCCGAGGTGCGGCCGCAGGCCGCGAGCGGGAGCGGGGCCGGGACCGCCGCGATGGTCGTGCCCGAGCTGCACCTCACCGCGGCCGACACGTCCTGCTTCAAGAAGTCGTACCCGAACTGCGCGAGCCCCGAGCCGACCGTCTCGTACAAGATCGTCAGCAGGGGCGACACCACCGCGTGCACCTTCAACCTGAAGGCCACCTGGGGCGACGCGGCCACGACCGACAAGGACTTCGGCGGCGGTACCGACGGCGCCACGCTCCTGCCGGTGACGCACACCTACACCAAGCCGAAGCCCTTCCTGGCACCCAAGACGTACGCCCTCACCTGGGCGGTCACCGTCAAGTCCGGCACCTGCAGCGGCGGTTCGGGCACCCTGAGCTTCGCCCGGACCTGCTCGGCCAAGTCCCTGACCGGGGCGGCCTGGGCGGCCCGCTTCCCGACCAGCCGCCGCCTCCAGGACCTCAAGGGCGACTTCGAGGACGACGTCACCGACTTCGTCCGGGCCATGCGGGCCGCCGGGATCAGCGTGGACCCCGTCGCCACCCTCCGCCCGGCGCAGCGGGCCTACCTGATGCACTACGCCTGGCTGGTGGCCAAGAAGCAGACCGCCGCGAACAAGGTGCCGGCCTTCCAGCCCGCCAAGGGTCAGGACCCGGTGGACGTGTGCTGGCAGCACACCGACAAGGACGGCAAGTACGACTCCGCCGCCTCGGTGAAGGCGGCCCAGGCCCTGGTCACCGCCTTCGGCATCGACCCGGACCTGAAGGTCGCACCGGCCCTCAACAGCCTGCACACCCAGGGCCGCGCCATCGACATGGCCACCACCTGGTCGGCCCGCAGCATCACGATCACCGACCACGCCGGCCGCCACGTCACCATCGCCACCACCCCCCGCAGCGGCCTGAACACCAAACTCATCGCCGTCGGCGCCACCTACGGCGTCATCCACTTCCTCCAGGCCTCCAAGGACCCCAAGCACTGGTCCACCACCGGCCACTGAGCCCCGTCGCCGGGGACGGCGCGCCATCCGGCGCGCCGCCCCCGCCCTCGGCCCGCCGGGTCCGGTCAGGCCGGGCGCGGTACCTCGAACTGGAAGCAGCCGTACTCGAGGGCGCGGACGTGCAGCAGGACCACGGCCGGGTCGGCGAAGGCCTCGTCGAAGGCCGCGTCGAAGGCGGCCGGGCCGTCGGCGGGGACCTCCAGCAGGCGGCCGCCGGCGATCCGGCCCCGCGCGTCGTAGCGGCGTACGGTGCGCAGGGCGCCCGGGCGGTCGAAGGGGTACCCGGCGGCGGGCGTGTAGCCGGCGCAACGCTCCGCGTGGATGAAGACCGGGCCCTGTTCGTCGTACGCGCCCGGCAGCGCGCCCGTCGCGGCGGCCCAGCGCCGCAGCGGTGCGTACGCGACCAGGGCGATCCGCTCGCCGGGGGTGATCGGGCGCAGGCAGCAGCGCAGCGGGGAGCCCGCGTCGTCGGAGGTCGCGGTGTACGGGACGCAGGGCCGGCCGGCGTCGTCGGTGACCCGCAGGGCTTCGAGGGCGGCCGCGTCGATGGGGCGCACGGTGTACTTGGTCATGCGCCCATGCTGTGCGCTCGCCCCGGGCCGCGCTGGCAGGAATCGGACCTCGCGTTCCCCCGTGCGATCGGGGCGGGACCTCGGCGGTCGGGAAGGGACGGGACGGTCGGCCGGGCGGTCCGGCCCGGGGCGGCGCATGATGAAGGCATGACCGAGCGGGAGGACTTCCTGGCCTGGGTCGAGAGCGCGCTGTACACGGCCGAGCGGGCCCTGCACGACGGTGACGCCGGACCGCGCCGGGCCCTGTGGTCGCAGGAGGAGCCCGTGAGCGTGCTGGGCGCCTGGCGCAACGCCTTCGGCCTGGAGGAGGTGGCGGCGCTCTTCACCCACCTGGAGCGCAGCTTCTCGCACTGCACGTCGTACGCCTTCGAGCTGCAGGCGTACGACGTCTCGGACAGCGGGGACACGGCCTACACGGTGGGCCTGGAGCACATCTCCACGTCCGTCGACGGCGTGCCGCGCACGTTCAGCCTCCGGGCGACGCAGGTGTACCGCCGGGAGGGCGGGCGGTGGCGGGTGGCGCACCGGCACGGCGACACCGTGACCGCGCCCGGGGCGGAGGGGTGACCCCCGCCCCGGTGCCGGCCGACGGGCTCAGGACAGGTCGAACCGGTCGAGGTTCATGACCTTGTCCCACGCGGCGACGAAGTCGGTGACCAGCTTCGCGCCGCCGTCCCGGCTCGCGTACACCTCCGAGATGGCCCGGAGCTGCGAGTGGGAGCCGAAGACGAGGTCCACCGCGGTGGCGGTCCACCGGACCGCGCCCGAGGACCGGTCCCGGCCCTCGAACTCGTTCTCCGTGGCGGCCGAGGGCGCCCACTGCGTGCCCATGTCGAGCAGGTTGACGAAGAAGTCGTTGGTCAGCACCCCCGGCCGCTCCGTCAGTACGCCGTGCCGTCCGCCGCGGACGTTCGCGTCCAGCGCCCGCATGCCGCCGACCAAGGCGGTCATCTCGGGAGCGGTCAGCGTGAGCATGAACGCCCGGTCCAGCAGCAGCGTCTCGGGCGCCAGCTTCTCGCCGGCCCGCAGGTAGTTGCGGAAGCCGTCCGCCTGCGGTTCCAGCACCGCGAACGACTCGACGTCGGTCTGCTCCTGCGAGGCGTCCGTGCGGCCCGGCGCGAAGGGCACGGTGATCTGGTGCCCGGCGTCCCGGGCCGCCTTCTCCACGGCCGCGCAGCCGCCCAGCACGATCAGGTCGGCCAGCGAGACCTCGGCCGCGCCGGGGCCCGCGTTGAACTCCGAGCGGATCCGCTCCAGGGCCGACAGCACCTCCGCCTGGCCGGAGCCGGCGTTGACCTCCCAGTCCTTCTGCGGGGCCAGGCGCAGCCGGGCGCCGTTGGCCCCGCCGCGCTTGTCCGTGCCGCGGAAGCTGGCCGCCGCGGCCCAGGCGGTGCCGACCAGCTGCGGGACGGTCAGCCCGGAGGCGAGCACCGACTCCTTCAGGGCGGCGATGTCGGCGGCGGAGAGCGGCGCGCCCTGGGGCGCCGGCACCGGGTCCTGCCACAGCTGCGGCTCGGCCACCCAGGGGCCGAGGTAGCGGGTGACCGGCCCCATGTCACGGTGCAGCAGCTTGTACCAGGCCCGCGCGAAGGCGTCCGCGAGCTGGTCCGGGTTCTGGTGGAAGCGCCGGGCGATCGGCTCGTAGACCGGGTCCATCCGCAGGGAGAGGTCCGTGGTGAGCATCATCGGCGCGTGCCGCTTGGCCGGGTCGTGGGCGTCGGGCACGGTGCCCTGGGCGGAGGCGTCCTTGGGGGTCCACTGCTTGGCGCCGGCCGGGCTGGTGGTCAGCTCCCAGTCGTAGCCGAAGAGGTTGTCGAGGTAGCCGTTGTCCCAGGTGGTCGGCTGCTTGGTCCAGGCGCCCTCCAGGCCGCTGGTGATCGCGTCCCCGCCGACCCCGGTCCCGAAGGAGTTCGGCCAGCCCAGCCCCTGCGCCTGGAGCGGGCAGCCCTCCGGCTCCGGCCCCACGTACTCGGGGTCGACCGCGCCGTGGCACTTGCCGAAGGTGTGGCCGCCGATGATGAGCGCGGCGGTCTCCTCGTCGTCCATCGCCATCCGGGCGAAGGTCTCGCGGATGTCGCGGGCGGCGGCCACCGGGTCCGGGTTGCCGTTGGGGCCCTCGGGGTTGACGTAGATCAGGCCCATCTGCACGGCGCCGAGCGGGTTGGACAGGTCCCGGTCGCCGCTGTAGCGCTCGTCGCCGAGCCAGGTGTCCTCCGGTCCCCAGAAGATCTCCTCCGGCTCCCAGATGTCGGGGCGCCCGAAGCCGAATCCGAAGGTCTTGAGCCCCATCGACTCCAGTGCGCAGTTGCCCGCGAAGACCAGCAGGTCGGCCCAGGAGATCTGGCGGCCGTACTTCTGCTTCACCGGCCACAGCAGCCGCCGTGCCTTGTCGAGGCTGGCGTTGTCCGGCCAGCTGTTCAGCGGGGCGAAGCGCTGCGCGCCGGCCCCGCCGCCGCCCCGGCCGTCGGCGATGCGGTAGGTGCCCGCGGCGTGCCAGCTCATCCGGATGAAGAGCGGGCCGTAGTGGCCGTAGTCGGCGGGCCACCAGTCCTGCGAGGAGGTCATCACCTCGAAGACGTCCCGCTTCAGCGCCTCGACGTCGAGCTTGGCGAACTCGGCCGGGTAGTCGAAGTCCCCGCCCATCGGGTTGGACAATTCGGAGTGCTGGTGCAGGACTTGCAGGTCCAGCTGGTTCGGCCACCAGTCCCGGTTGGTCCGCGGACCGGTCGGCGCGGGTGCCGGGGAGGGGATGGCCGGGTTCTCGCTCTCGCTGCCGGACACGTCGGACCTTCTTCCTCTATGGGATTTCCGTTACGGCGTCCGATGGTTGCGCACCGCGCGGGTCGCAGGCGCGAGAACACGCGCGCGCCTTCCGTCGGGAAACCGTCGAAGCCCAAAGTCGTCTTTTCAGCCGGATGCCGGATGCCGGATGCCGGATGCCGGATGCCGGAATCGGACGGCGGATGCGGACGGCGAGGAACCGGAATCAGATGTCGAGGAAGCGGACGTCCTTGGCGTTGCGCTGGATGAAGGAGCGCCGGGCGTCCACGTCCTCGCCCATCAGGACGGCGAACAGGGCGTCGGCGACGGCCGCGTCGTCGAGCGTGACCCGCCCCAGGACGCGGTGGTCCCGGTCCATGGTGGTGACCCGCAGCTCCTCGGCGTTCATCTCGCCGAGCCCCTTGAAGCGCTGGACCGAGTCGTCGCGGACCCGGCGGCCGGCCTCGCGGCCCCGCGCCAGCAGGACGTCGCGCTCGCGGTCGGAGTAGGCGTACTCGACCTCGTCCCGGCCCCACTTGACCTTGTAGAGGGGCGGCCGGGACAGGTAGACGTGCCCGTGCTCGATCAGCGGGCGCATGAAGCGGAAGAGGAAGGTCAGCAGCAGGGTGTTGATGTGCTGGCCGTCGACGTCGGCGTCCGCCATCAGGATGATCTTGTGATAGCGGAGCCTGCCGAGGTCGAAGTCCTCGTGCACGCCGGTGCCGAAGGCGGAGATCAGGGCCTGGATCTCCTGGTTGTGGAGGATCTTGTCGATGCGGGCCTTCTCCACGTTGAGGATCTTGCCGCGGATCGGCAGGATCGCCTGGTGGCGCGGGTCCCGGCCGGACTTGGCACTGCCGCCGGCCGAGTCGCCCTCGACGATGAAGATCTCGCTCGCGGCCGGGTCGTCCGACTGGCAGTCCGACAGCTTGCCGGGCAGCGCCGTCGACTCCAGCAGCCCCTTGCGGCGGGTCAGGTCCCGGGCCCGGCGGGCCGCCGCCCGGGCGGTCGCCGCCCGCGTCGCCTTGCGGACGATCTCGGTCGCCTCGGCCGGGTGCCGGGCGAACCAGTCGGTCAGCTGCTCGTGCACGACCCGGTGGACGAAGCCGCGGGCCTCGCCGTTGCCCAGCTTGGTCTTGGTCTGGCCCTCGAACTGCGGCTCGCCCAGCTTGACCGAGATGATCGCGGTCAGGCCCTCGCGGACGTCCTCGCCGGTCAGGTTGCCGTCCTTCTCGCGGAGCAGCCGGCGCTCCCGGGCGTAACGGTTCACCAGGGCGGTGAGCGCCGTCCGGAAGCCCTCCTCGTGGGTGCCGCCCTCGTGCGTGTGGATCGTGTTGGCGTAGGAGTAGACGCTGTCCGTGAACTGGCTGTTCCACTGGAGCGCCACCTCCACCGAGAGCAGCCGCTCGGGCTCCTCGGCGGTGAAGGAGATCACCGAGGGGTGCACCGGCTCGCCCTTGCGGGCGCCGAGGTGGGCCACGAAGTCGGTGATGCCGCCGTCGTAGCGGTAGGAGACCGTCCGCGCGGGCGGCTCGCCTGCGCTGTCCGATGCAGCGTCGCCGGCGCCGGCGGTCTGCCGGGCGGCCGGCCGTTCGTCGGTGAGGGTGAGCGTCAGGCCCTTGTTGAGGAAGGCCATCTCCTGGAAGCGCCGCGACAGCGTCTCGAAGGAGTACGCGGTGGTCTCGAAGACCGAGCCGTCCGCCCAGAAGGTGAGGGAGGTGCCCGTCTCCGCGGTGGCCTCGTGCCGGGTGAGCGGCGCCGTCGGCGCGCCGTTCGCGTACTCCTGGGTCCAGCGGTGCCCGTCCGTACGGATCTCCGCGGAGAGCCGGGTGGACAGTGCGTTGACCACGGACAGGCCCACGCCGTGCAGGCCGCCGGAGACCGCGTACCCGCCGCCGCCGAACTTGCCGCCCGCGTGCAGCACGGTCAGCACCACCTCGAGCGCCGGCCGCTGCTCGGCCGGGTGCATGCCGACCGGGATGCCCCGGCCGTTGTCGGTCACCCGCACCCCGCCGTCCGCGAGGACCGTCACGTCGATCCGGTCGGCCACCCCGGCCAGGGCCTCGTCGACGGAGTTGTCCACGAGCTCCTGCACCAGATGGTGCAGGCCGCGCTCGCCGGTGGAGCCGATGTACATGCCGGGCCGCTTGCGGACCGCGGCCAGGCCGTCGAGGACGGTGATCGCGTGGGCGTCGTACGCGGGGAGGGTCACAAGGGCTCGCTTTCGGGCATGGCGGACCGCGCTCCGGCACCGGCGTGCGGAAGCGGGGATCGCGGAGGTGGGCGGGGTGTGCGCGGAGGGCGTGCGGGCAGGCCGGAACAGGCCCGGGAAGGCCCGCGGGCCAGGGAGCCGTAGGGCGCCAGGACCTCGTCCAGGATATCGAAGATGAGTTGCGGCCATAGGGGTAGAAGGTCACTGGATGGCCTTCTGGGGGCCGATCTCCCCGGAAGGTGATCCCCCCTGAGCGGAGCGCCCATTAGGGCTTCAGGTGGGCCGTTACGCGCCTTCCTGGTGGTGTGCTGCGCGGGGCTACGGGAACTGATTCCCGGGTGACTCTCCGTCGCCGGCCGGCGGCCCCGATGCGGTTGCCGCCCGGCCCCGGCGGCGGGAGGCTGGACCGACCGGCCGGCGCAGCGACAGGTGGTGAGGGGCATGGGCAAAGGCGAGCGGCGAGCGCCCGAACGGGCCGCCGACCCTCCGCTGACCTGCCTGGTGACCGGCGCCAGCGGCTACATCGGCGGCCGGCTGGTCCCCGAACTCCTCGACGCCGGGCACCGGGTCCGCTGCCTGGCCCGGACCCCCGAGAAGCTGCGCGACCACCCCTGGTCCGGCCGCGTGGAGATCGTCCGCGGCGACGTCACCGACGCCGAGTCGGTGGCCCGGGCCCTGGAGGGCGTGGACGTCGCCTACTACCTGGTGCACGCCCTGTCCGCGGGCACCGGCTTCGAGGCGACCGACCGCGAGGCCGCCCGGGTCTTCGCCGAGGGCGCCCGCCGGGCCGGCACCGGCCGGGTCGTCTACCTCGGCGGCCTCACCCCCGCCGGCGTCCCGGAGGCGGAACTCTCCCCGCACCTGCGCTCGCGCGCCGAGGTCGGCCGCATCCTGCTGGCCGGCGGTGCGCCCACCGCCGTGCTGCGCGCCGCGGTGATCATCGGCTCGGGCTCGGCCAGCTTCGAGATGCTGCGCTACCTGACCGAGCGGCTGCCGGTGATGGTCACCCCCCGCTGGGTCCGCACCCGCATCCAGCCCATCGCCGTCCGCGACGTGCTGCGGATCCTGGTCGGCTGCGCCCGGCTGCCGACCGAGGTGCATCGGGCCTTCGACATCGGCGGGCCCGAGGTGCTGACGTACTACGAGATGATGCGGCGCTACGCCGCCGTCGCGGAGCTGCCCCGCCGGCTGATCCTGCCCGTGCCTGTCCTCACCCCGGGGCTCTCCAGCCACTGGGTCGGCCTGGTCACCCCCGTCCCGGCGGCGATCGCCCGACCCCTGACCGAGTCCCTGCGGTACGAGGTGGTCTGCCGCGAGCGGGACATCGAGCGGTACGTCCCCGCCCCGCCCGGCGGCCCGATCGGCTTCGACCGGGCGCTGGCCCTGGCCCTGGAGCGCATCCGGGACGCCCGGGTCACCACCCGCTGGTCCTCCGCGGCCGTCTCCGGCGCCCCCAGCGACCCGCTGCCCACCGACCCGGACTGGGCCGGCGGCAGCCTCTACAGCGACGTCCGCGAACTCGACGCCGAGGTGCCGGCGGACGCCCTGTGGGACGTCATCGAGGGCATCGGCGGCGAGAACGGCTGGTACTCCTTCCCGCTGGCCTGGGCGGTCCGCGGCTGGCTGGACCGGCTGGCCGGCGGCGTCGGGCTGCGCCGCGGCCGGCGCGACGCGCACCGACTGCGGGCGGGCGACTCGCTGGACTTCTGGCGGGTGGAGGAGATCGACCGCGGGCGCCTGCTGCGGCTGCGCGCCGAGATGCGGCTGCCGGGCCTGGCCTGGCTGGAGATGCAGGTCGAACCGGCGAAGGACGGCCCGCCGGGCACGGTCCGTTACCGTCAGCGCGCCCTGTTCCACCCGCACGGCCTGCTGGGCCACATGTACTGGTGGAGCGTCGCCCCCTTCCACGCCGTGGTCTTCGGCGGCATGGCCCGCAACATCGTGCACGCCGCCGACCGGGCCGCCGGGGCCCCCGCCGAGCCGGTGCGGTGAGCCGCCGGGGGGCGCACGCGGTGGGACCCGTCCGTCCGGCGGTACGGATCCGTACCGCCGAGTGACCCTTGCACGCCCCCGTCGTTTGCTGTCTTAAGTGATCACGACGGGGAGGCCGCCCATGAGCGGACAGCAGACGACGACGACCGCGTTCCCGGTCCTGGACGACCTCGAGGACGTGTGGGCCGCGGCCGACGCGCTGGCGCAGGGCCGCGCGGTGGCGCACGGCTTCGGCGCCGGGTACGCCCTCACCTCCCGCCCGGACCGGGACGCGGTCGAGCGGGTCGAGGGGCTGACGGGCGGTCCGGCCGTCCGCAGCGGCGGCGTCACGACCGTGCCGGAGCGGGTGGCCGCCCTCTTCGACTGGAGCCTGCTGCCCCGGGAGTTCCCGCGGCGGCCGCTGCTGGACCTGGTCCGCGACCTGCTGGCGCTCGGCCCCTTCGGCTTCCGGGGGCCCGCCGCCGCGCAGCTGCCCGCGCACCTGACGGCCGTACGGGACGGCGTGCGGACGGTTCGGCTGGTCGCGCCGGGCCTGGGCTGCCCCTCGCGGGCCTTCCTCGGCGCCGCGCTGGACCGTACCGGCACCGGCTTCCTCGCCCTCGTCCCGGCCGACCGTCCCGGCCGCAGAGCCAGCCCATGACTCAGACACCCACAGCCCGCAGCCTTGCGCCGGGGCAGGCACGAGCCCACTTCACCGTTCCCGCGAAGCACCCC
>NZ_JBFBGK010000121.1:0-22059 GCF_040684615.1 Streptomyces sp. NPDC089919 | reverse complement strand
CTTCTGGCCGGCGTCGAGGTGGGCCTGGGCGAGGGCGCGGGTGCCGGGCCAGATCCGCTCGGCCATGTACTCGTGCACAGGGGCCGGGCTCAGCCCGCCGGGTCCGTGTACAGGGCGCGCCGTTCCTCCTCGGTCAGGCCGCCCCACACGCCGTAGGGCTCCCGGACGGTCAGCGCGTGCCGTCGGCACTCGACCCGTACCGGGCACGGTCCGCAGACCTGCCGGGCCGCCTCCTCGCGAGCCGCCCGTTCCCCGGCGCTCTCGCAGGGGGACGGGAAGAAGCCGGCGGTGTCGAGGTCACGGCAGGCGGCGCCGTCCCGCCACGTCAGGTGAACCTCGGCTCCGCCCAGCAGTGGCGACGCGTGTGCCATCAGTCGACTCCTCTCACACGGGGACCGGTTTTCCCCTGCACCTCAGTCCCTCGTCTGGCCCAACCGCGGGGTTCGAAACGTCCGGTTCGGTTGCGGTGCCGGGTCCGCGGGGTGGCGGGCGGGCGGGTCGGGGCGGGGGACGCCGATGCCTGGCGTCCGGACGGGGCGGGGCGGGCGGGACGGCGGTGTCGCGGGCCCTGCGCGGAGGGGCGGTCGAGGAAGAGCTCCTCGTACCGGCCGAGTGCCAGGAGCAGGCACAGCATCAGGGCGGGCATCGACACCGCGGCTATCGCCATCAAGGGGGCGCCGGGGCCGTGCATCACGGTGCCGGACGGTCGGGGCGGCGGGCCGGGGGCGGTGCGTCCCCCGGGTCCGGGTCGCCGGGCGCCGGCCCCCGCGCCCGGGGGCACGAGCCCGCCCGGCCGAGGTCCCGCTCCGTCGGATTCCACGCCGTACGACTACTGGAAGCGCGTGTGGAGGACATTGACCGCTCCTGCCCGCATCGGCCATCCCCATGCGGCCCGGCGCACCGGGCCGACGGCTGCCCGGGCGGCGGATCACACGCGGCCCGCAGCCGCTTCTCGTACCAGGCCACCCGATCCGCCCGAGCGCACCCCGCTCCTGCCACGCGGACGCGGGCACGCCGCCCCGCACCGGTATCCGGCCTCCGGCGGGGTCCGTTGTCGGTGCGGTTGCCTAGGGTGGCGGGATGGAGAAGATCGAGGTCGTCGTCGAGCACGGCGCGTGGCGGGCCGGGTTCGTGGAGCGGGTGCTGGACGCCTACCGGGGCGTGGGCTGTTCGCCGGCGTCGGCGCGGGCGTTGCTGGAGCAGCGGCTGGAGGGGAGCGAGGGCTGGACGCTGGCCACCGACGGCACCGGCTGGATAGCGGTGGAGGTCGCGCAGGACGACGGCACGACCGTGGGCCGGATACACGACATGACCGTGCCCGGCGGCCGCGCCTGGGCGGAGCGCTGGTGTGCGGAGCGGGGCGCGCAGCGGGTGCACGTCCGCCTCACCGGAGGGCCCGGGGAGTTCGCCGACTACCCCGTGCGGGGCCAGAACCGCATCCGCGCGGTGGCCGGGGAGCCCGAGCTGCCGGCGGGCCTGACGGTCCGCCGGCTCACGGAGACGGAGTACCCCGTCTGGTACGCGGCCGAGGAGGCGGCGTACGTCGCGGACATCGTCCGGTCGGGCGCGCTGACCCCGGCCCAGGCGCAGGCGAAGTCCGACCGGGACTTCGCCCGGTACCTGCCGCAGGGGTACCGGACGCCCGGGCACGCCTTCTACGCCATGGAGGCCGAGGGCGAGGTGATAGGCACCGGATGGGTCAACCACGGCTTCCTGCCGGGCGTGACCTTCGGCTTCTCCCTCCAGGTGCACGAGCAGCACCGCGGCAGGGGCTACGGCCGGGCGGCGATGTCCGTCGGCGCCTGGGCCGCCCGGCAGGGCGGCGACGACGCCCTGATGTTCAACGTCTTCGGCGGCAACGACATCGCGATGGGCCTGTACGACAGCACCGGCTTCGCCGTCCTGGACGAGTACCGGTCGATCGACCTCTGAGGCCGGGCGTCGGCGCGTCAGGGGCCGACCGGCAGCCGGCGGCCGTTCGTCAGGCGCAGCAGTTCGTCGGCGGTGGTGGGGAAGAGGGTGCGGGGGGTACCGCCGGCGGCCCAGAGCCGGGGGTAGTCGCTCAGGGCCGCGTCGACGACGGTGGGCAGGGGGCGGGGGTGGCCGACGGGGGCGACGCCGCCGATCGCCTGCCCGGTGGCCTCCCGGACCTGGTCCGCGGTGGCGCGCCGCAGCGGGCCGCGGCCCCAGCGGGCGGCCAGCGCCGTGGTGTCGACCTGGTGCCGGCCGCTGGTCATCACCAGCACGGGCTCGTCGTCCGAGATGAAGACCAGGCTGTTGGCGATGGCGCCGACCTCGCAGCCGAGCGCCGCGGCGGCCTCCGCGGCGGTGCGGGTGGACTCCGTCAACTCGCGTACCGTGCCGCTCACCCCGGCCTCGGCGAGGATCCGCGCCACCTCCTGGCTGCGGACGGGCAGGGCGGCGTGGTCCTGGGGTGACATGGGGGCTCCTTCACGCGGGCCGTCGTACGGGCCGGGCCCCCGCGCGGAGCGTTCCGCGTGGGGCCCGGCCCCGGTGTCCCGCCATCATGCCCTCCCGGGTCCGCGTCCCCGCCCCGATTTCGCGCCCGTACCACCAGCCTTGACGGGCGGCGCGGCGTTGGCCGGATCGGTCCCGGGAGACACACGGGCACCACACGTGTCTGCTTGGATGCGGGCAGGAGCACTGCCGAAGTGCTCGCTCCGGATACAGAGAGGTCATCGATGTCAGCGACAGCGGATCAGGCGGAGCCGAACCTGGCCGTCCGGCTCGGATTCCAGCCCGACCAGATCGTCCAGGAGATCGGCTACGACGAGGACGCCGACCAGGAGCTCCGGGAGGCGATCGAGGCGGCGACCGGCACGGAGCTGGTCGACGAGGAGTACGACGACGTCTCCGACGCCGTGGTCCTGTGGTTCCGCGAGGACGACGGCGACCTCACCGACGCGCTGGTCGACGCCCTCGCGTACATGGAGGACGGCGGCTCGATCCTGCTGCTCACCCCCAAGGCCGGCCGGGACGGCTATGTCGAGCCCAGCGAGATCGGCGAGGCCTCGACCACGGCCGGCCTGTCCGCCACCAGGTCGGTCAACGCCGGCAAGGACTGGATCGGCAGCCGCCTGGTCACCCCCAAGGGCGCGGCGAAGCGGCGTTAGGGCCTGTCTTCCGGACCATGCCGGGCCCGAGGCGCCTGGCACCGCGCCTCGCGGCGTTCTCGTCAGTCGCCGATGTCCCCCAGCTACCGCTGGGAGGTGCCCCCACCGCAGTGGCTCCCTCCTCGGCCTTGCGATGCACGGCACCAGACGCCTCGGGCTGATCCGACCTGACCCGAAAGACAGGCCCTAGGGCCTGCGGATCCGTCAGTCCACGGCGGCGTCGAGGAGGATCTGTGCCAGCTCGCGCGGCTGGGAGAACATCGGCCAGTGCCCGGTGTCCATCCTGACGAGCCGCCAGTGCCCGCCGTGCACCAGCTCCGCCACGACTGCGTCGGGCTCGGCGTCCTCGGGCTCGGTCCCGGCGGGGGCGCACAGGACGTACGTCGCCGGAAGGTCGCTGAGCGGCCCCGCCAGCACGGCGGGTTCGGTCAGCGTGGCGCCCGGGTGCGGCGTCGAGCCGCGGACGAGGCGGGCGATCTGCTCGTCGGTGAGCCCCTCGCCGTCGTAGTGGGAAGCGGGCGCGGGCGGCCAGAACCCTCCGTTCTCGGCGATCGACGCCTTGACCGCCGCTCCGCCGTCCGGCCAGGCGGACAGGAACGACCGGCCGTCGGTGGGCACGTCGGAGTCCACGAACACCGCTCGGGCCAGCCGGTCCCCGATCCGCTCCGCGGCCTGACCGGCCGGGATGCCGGAGTAGCTGTGACCCACCAGGACGACGTCACGCAGGTCCCGGCGCTCCACCTCGTCGACGATGTCCTGGACGTGCGTCGCCTGCCCCGCCGGGACACCCCGCTTGTCGGCGAGACCGGAGAGGGTCAAGGGGTGGACGCCGTGGCCGGCCGCGCGCAGGCACGGCGCCACCTCGTCCCACGCCCACGCCCCGAGCCGGGCACCTGCGACCAGTACGAAATTCACCATGCACGTACCGTAACCGAACGCCCTGACGCCCCTGGCAGATGCTTCCGACGTACGTCCCGGGGCCGGGCCCCGCCCCGCGGCGCTCCTGCTACGAAGAGGTGCCGCCGGCACGGAGCGGCCGGAGATCCGGTGCGGGGTCACCCGGACGATCAGCCGGCGTCCTGCGTTCCTCACGTGCTTGGTCGCACGTCACCGTGGCGTGTGCCTAGTTCTTCCCGGGCTCGGTGACGGGAAGGGTCAGGGAGGAATCCGTGTGGAGGGTGAGGCGCACCGGGACGGCGGTGGTCGCGTCCAGGGGCGACCGGCCCGTTCCCGGGTTTCGGGCGAAGCGCGGGTGCGCGCCGGCGCTGATCTGCCACCGGATGCGGTGGCCGACGGCGAAGCGGTGGGCGGCCTGGCCCATGGGCACCTCGACCGGAGACGGCTGCTCCCCCGGCACCCGGCCGAGTCCGTCGCAGATGTTGACGGAGCGGCCGCGGGGATCCACGTCGCACAGCCGGGTGAAGACGTCGGCGTGGCCGCCGTCCGTCGCGAGGGTCAGCCGGGCCGAGACCGGGCCGGTGATGTCCAGCGGCTCGGCCAGGGGCGGGCCGGTGAAGACCAGGACGTCGTCGCGGGCTTCCAGCGCGGTGTTGTCGCGCGGGCCGGCGGTACGGGAGAGCAGCGGCCCGCCGAGCGAGGGGGTGGGGTCGGCGGGATCGTAGACGATGCCGGCCAACGGGGCGCGGTCCGTGGGCGGTTCGGTGAGCAGGGCGGCACCCGGAGCGGCGTACCAGGACGTGGCGGCCGAGGCCGGCGGCCACTGGGGCAGGTCGTGCCAGGCGTCCGCGCCGCCCCGGTGCACGCGTACGGCGGTGGGGCGCAGGCCGGTCCGGTCGTCGCAGAGGTGGGCGCGGAGCCAGGCGAGGGTGTCGGCGAACACCTCGGGCCAGCCCTGCTGGAGGGCGGAGGTGTGGGTCCAGGGGCCGACGAGCAGGCCGGCTTCGCAGCCGGCCGCCCGCAGTCGCCGGTACTGCTCGAAGGTCTGGTCGGCCAGGACGTCGTGCCAGCCGCCGACCAGGGCGGTGGGGATGCGGAGGCGGTCCGCGGCCGTGGCGACCGAGGCGCCGCGCCAGTAGTCGTCGGTGGCGTCCGGGTGGCTCAGTACCTCGTCCAGCCAGGGGACTTCGCAGCCGAAGGCGGTGGCGCAGGCCGCCCGCAGCGGCTGTGCCATGCCGAGGGCGCCCATCCGGCGCTGCAGGCGGAGGGTGGCCTTGAGGAAGGGCATCAGGCCCTGGTGCTGGAAGGTCAGGCCCGCCCCGATGGCCAGGGCGTTCTCCAGGAGCACGGCTCCGTCGGAGTGGAAGAGCGCCCGGGGGTCGTGCAGCCCCACCTGCACCACCATGGCCTTCAGTTCCGGCGGCGGGTCGAGGGCGAGGGCCCACTGGACGTAGCCGAGGTAGCTGGGGCCCACGGTTCCCAAGGTGCCGTCGAACCACGGCTGTTCGCGCAGCCAGGCGACGGTGGCCCGGCCGTCGGCGGCTTCGTTGGCCCACAGGTGGAACTCGCCGCCCGAGCCGCCGGTGCCGCGGCAGCTCTGCAGGACCACGTGGAAGCCCTGCTCGGCGAAGAGCAGGCCGTACATGGCGGACCAGGGCAGGCCCCGCCCGTACGGGGAGCGGACCAGCAGGGTCGGGAAGTCGCCCTCGGCGCGGGGGAAGTAGTGGTCGGTGAGGAGTTCACTGCCGTCGGCGGCGGGTACCGCAAGTCCGGGCTCCCATCCGACCGGGTGCCGGGCGGCCGGCAGCCCGCGCCAGGTGGCCCGCATCAGCCGGGCGGACAGCGGCGGCCTGCCGCTCGGCCGTGCCCAGGTCGTACCCGCTGCGGTGCCGGCGCGGGTGACCGTCGTGCGTGCTGCTGCCATGGCCGTCTCTCCCCGAATTCGTTCTCGTACGTTGTACTAGAATAGATCATGCTTGGATGGCCGGCGCAACCGGCGGTCCAGCGAACCGCCAGCACGAGGGAGAGAACATGCCCGACGAGGCACAGCCCAAGGCCGCCGGCCTCGACCCCGAACAGCTGTGGCTGCGCTCGGACGAGCCCCGCCGGGGACGCCGCCCGTCCTTCAGCCGGGAGGCCATCACCGCCGCGGCCGTCGCGGTGGCGGACGCCGAGGGGCTGGACGCGGTCACCATGCGGCGGGTGGCCGCCGAGGTCGGGGCCGGCGTCATGTCGCTCTACAGCTACGCACCCGACAAGGACACGCTGCTGGAGCTGATGGTCGACCACATCACCGCCGAGCTGGCGGCCACCGACCCGCCGACCGGCGACTGGCGGGCCGACCTCAAGGCCCTCGCCCACCTCCAGCGGGCGCACATGCTGCGCCACCCCTGGCTGCCGGCGGCCCTGGCGACCCGCCGGTCGCCGGGACCCCACACCCTGGCCGTCCTCGAGCACGCCCTGGCGGTCCTCCGGCCCAGCGGCCTGGCCGGCGGCGCGAAGATCGAGGTCTTCGCCCAGCTGACCGCCTTCGTCGCCGGCCACACCGGCTACGAGATCGCACAGGCGCGTACGGCCGAGGCGCCCGGCCGCGCCGAGGCCGAGGCCCGCTACCTCCTCGCGGTGGCCTCCGACGGCCGGCACCCCGAACTCCTCGAAGCCCTCACCACCGCCGGGCCCTCGCCCACCACGCCCGAGGCCACCTTCACCCGCTTCCTGGGCCGCCTGATCGACGGCCTGGACACCGCCGGCTGAGGCGCCGCGGCACCCCCCGACGGCCCGCCGCACCACGCAGACGTGGCGCGGCGGGCCGTCGCGCCGTCCCGACAGATAGCGAACGCACCGGGCCCCCGTACCGCTGAGCGGACGCCATTGCCCGAAGGCGGGCGGGCCGTCGGGCCGGGCTCCGTCCCGCCGCAGCGGGCATGGCGGGACGGAGCGGTCTGAGCTTCAGTAGAGCCGTGCGGTGTTTTTTCGTCAACACTTTTCACAAGGATTGAAGAAACCCCAAGTTCACAGGCCATGCGCACAGTTGACACACCATTTGATCTTCAGTTTGTGAACGCGCGAACCCTTGACGGCCTGCGCGGGGCCCAGTTCACTCACGCTTCAATCCCCACGGATCGACAGCGTCAGGAGTCGCCCCGCATGCCCCTCCTCACCGATCACCCCCCTCGCCCGGCCCGCCGCCGGACGCGTCCGCCGCGGCTGAGCGTCGCCGCGCTGGCGGCCGCACTGGTCGCCGCCTTCCTCGTGCTCCTGCCGAGCACCGCGGCCACCGCCGCGCCCACGCTCCTGTCCCAGGGCAAGAACGCCACCGCCTCCTCCGTCGAGGGCGCCGGCACGCCCGCCTCCGCGGCCGTGGACGGCGACAACGGCACCCGCTGGTCCAGCCAGTTCGCCGACCCGCAGTGGATACAGGTCGACCTCGGCGCCCCCGCCCAGCTGAGCCAGGTCGTGCTGCGCTGGGAGACCGCCGCCGCCAAGGCGTACCGGATCGAGCTGTCCACCGACGGCACGAACTGGTCGACGGCCTACTCCACGGCCACCTCCACCGGCGGCGTCCAGACCCTCGACGTCTCCGGCACCGCCCGCTACGTCCGCGTGTACGGCACCCAGCGCACCACCGGATACGGCTACTCCCTCTGGGAGTTCCAGGTCTACGGCACCACCGGCGGCACGCAGCCGCTGCCCGGCGGCGGTGACCTCGGCCCCAACGTCATCGTCTTCGACCCCTCGACGCCCGGCATCCAGGCCAAGCTGGACCAGGTCTTCGCCCAGCAGGAGTCGGCGCAGTTCGGCTCCGGGCGCTACCAGTTCCTCTTCAAGCCCGGCACGTACAACGGCCTCAACGCCCAAATCGGCTTCTACACCTCGATCTCCGGCCTCGGCCTGAGCCCCGACGACACCACCATCAACGGCGACGTGACCGTGGACGCCGGCTGGTTCGGCGGCAACGCCACCCAGAACTTCTGGCGTTCGGCCGAGAACCTGGCGCTCAACCCCGTCAACGGCACCGACCGCTGGGCCGTCTCACAGGCCGCGCCGTTCCGCCGGATGCACGTCAAGGGCGGCCTCAACCTCGCGCCCTCCGGGTACGGCTGGTCCTCCGGCGGCTACATCGCCGACTCCAAGATCGACGGCCAGGTCGGCAACTACTCGCAGCAGCAGTGGTACACCCGCGAGAGCTCCATCGGCGGCTGGTCCAACGGCGTCTGGAACCAGGTCTTCTCGGGTACGGTCGGCGCGCCCGCGCAGAGCTTCCCCGAGCCGCGCTACACCACCCTCGACACCACCCCGGTCTCCCGTGAGAAGCCCTTCCTCTACCTGGACGGCTCCGAGTACAAGGTGTTCGTCCCCGCCAAGCGCGTGAACGCGCGCGGCACCTCCTGGGGCAACGGCACCCCGCAGGGCACCTCCATCCCGCTGAGCAAGTTCTACGTGGCCAAACCGGGCACCAGCGCCGCCACCATGAACCAGGCACTGGCCCAGGGGCTGCACCTGCTCCTGACCCCGGGCGTCTACCACGTCGAGGCACCCGTCCAGGTCAACCGCGCCGACACCGTCGTCCTGGGCCTCGGCCTCGCGACCATCGTCCCGGACAACGGCGTGACCGCGATGAAGGTCGGCGACGTGGACGGCGTCAAGCTCGCCGGTTTCCTGATCGACGCGGGCCCGGTCAACTCCCCCTCCCTGCTGGAGGTCGGCCCGGCCGGCACCACCACCGACCACGGCGCCAACCCGACCACCGTGCAGGACGTGTTCATCCGCGTCGGCGGCGCCGGCGCGGGCAAGGCCACGGTCGGCATGGTGATCAACAACGACGACACGATCGTCGACCACACCTGGATCTGGCGCGCCGACCACGGCGACGGGGTGGGCTGGGAGACCAACCGCTCCGACTACGGCTTCCGCGTCAACGGCGCCGACGTGCTGGCCACCGGGCTCTTCGTCGAACACTTCAACAAGTACGACGTGGAGTGGCGGGGCGACCGCGGCCGGACCATCTTCTTCCAGAACGAGAAGTCCTACGACGCCCCCAACCAGGCCGCCGTGCAGAACGGTTCGGTCAAGGGCTTCGCCGCCTACAAGGTCGCCGACTCGGTCACCACCCACGAGGGCTGGGGCCTGGGCAGCTACTGCTACTACAACGTCGACCCGACGATCCGTCAGGACCACGGCTTCGAGGTCCCGGTGAAGCCGGGCGTGAAGTTCCACGACCTCCTGGTCGTCTCGCTGGGCGGCAACGGCCAGTACGAGCACGTGGTCAACGACACGGGGGCGCCGACCTCCGGCACCTCGACCACCCCCTCCACCGTCGTCTCCTTCCCCTGATCCACCCCTGACCCCCGGTGCGCGGGGCGGCCTCCGGTCGCCCCGCGTTTTCCGGGCCACCTGAGAGAGCGCTCTCCCAACCTCTCTCCCGTCCTTCCCCCCACCTCCGAAGAGGAGCTGAACCGTGCATCTGCGACCGCGGACCCTGTCCGCCCTCGTGATATCGACCGCGCTGGCCGCCACCGTCGCGGCCGGCCTCGGCGCCGGCGCGCTGACCGCCAACGCCACGCCCGACTCCGGCGCCGTGCACATGTCCATGGACCACTCCCAGGTCGCCCCGCTGGCCACCGGGGACGACCCGGACGGCGACGGCTACATCCCGGCGGTACCGCAGGTAACCGGCGTCACGCCGTCCTGGAACAACCCGCCGGACCGCTACTTCCACGAGTTCCAGGCCAACTGCGCGGTGACCAGGACCGCGCCGGACGACCCGATCGTCTTCGCCGGCCGGCCGGGCGCCTCGCACAACCACACCTTCATGGGCAACACCACGACGGACGCCTTCAGCACCACCGCCTCGCTCAGCGGCGGCGGCACCGCCTGCAACGCCGTGGGCGACCTGTCGGGCTACTGGATGCCGACCCTCTACAACGGCGACACCCCGGTGCTGCCGACCGGGCCGCAGGTCATCTACTACAAGACCGGCGTGACCGACTACAAGAGCGTCCGCCCCTTCCCCAAGGGCCTGCGGTTCCTCGTCGGCAGCCCGAGCCAGAGCGCCGCGGAGTTCCGCGCCCACCGCGGCTGGGTCGAGGGCTGGGAGTGCGGTGACAGCTTCAAGAACGTCGAGTTCCCCGCCAACTGCCCGGCCGGCACCCAGCTGAACATCCGTATGCAGGCGCCCAGTTGCTGGGACGGCAAGTACCTGGACACGCCCGACCACAAGTCACACATGGCGTACCCGGTCGTGAAGCCCGGCAACAACGACAACGTCTGTCCCGCCGACCACCCGGTCGCCGTCCCGATGGTCGAGTTCAAGATGGCCTTCCCGGTGAGCGGGGACATGTCGAAGGTCCGGCTCTCCAGCGGCGCCGGCCACACCTTCCACTACGACTTCTTCAACGCCTGGGACGACCGGACGCTGAACGCCATGGTCGAGCACTGCATCAAGGGCGGCCTGCAGTGCAACGCCCGCGGCTACGACGAGACGCACCCCGAGGCCGGCCCGGTACTCGGCCCGGACTACCGGCTCCCGTAACCCCCACGGCACACCCCCGTCCGCACCGACCCATCCTCCCGAGGAGGTTCCTGCATGCACACCCGCATGCGCAGTACCCTCACCGCCGCCGCCCTGCTCGCCGGCGCCGTCACGCTGATGCCCGCGGGCCCGGCCCAGGCCGCCGGCAGCGTGGTCAAGGTGACCGGTTCCCAGGGCAACTGGCAGCTGACCGTCAACGGCTCCCCCTACCTCGTCAAGGGCGTCACCTGGGGCCCCTCCCCCGCCGACGCCGCCCGACTGCTGCCCGACGTACGGTCGTTGGGCGCCAACACCATCCGCACCTGGGGCACCGACGGGACCAGCGCCCAGCTGTTCGACGCCGCGGCGGCGAACAGCATCAAGGTCGTGGCGGGCTTCTGGCTGCAGCCCGGCGGTGGCCCGGGCAGCGGCGGCTGCACCAACTACGTCACCGACACGACCTACAAGAACACCATGCTGGCCGAGTTCACCAAGTGGGTGCAGGCCTACCGCGACCACCCGGCCGTGCTGATGTGGAACGTGGGCAACGAGTCGGTGCTGGGACTCCAGAACTGCTACAGCGGCACCGAGTTGGAGAACCAGCGCAACGCGTACACCACCTTCGTGAACGACGTGGCCAGGGCCATCCACCGGATCGACGCCAACCACCCGGTCACCTCCACCGACGCCTGGGTGGGCGCCTGGACCTACTACAAGCGCAACTCCCCCGACCTCGACCTGTACGCCGTGAACTCCTACAAGGAGGTGTGCGGGGTCAAGCAGGCCTGGCAGCAGGGCGGTTACACCAAGCCGTACATCGTCACGGAGACCGGGCCGGCGGGTGAGTGGGAGGTCCCGAACGACGCGAACGGCGTCCCGCTCGAGCCCGGCGACCAGGCCAAGGCCGATGGCTACACCAACGCCTGGAACTGCATCACGGGCCATCCCGGGGTGGCGCTGGGCGCGACCGTCTTCCACTACGGCACCGAGTACGACTTCGGCGGCCACTGGTTCAACCTGACCCCGGCCGGCGAGCGCCGCAAGATGTACTACGCGGTCAAGCGCGCCTACGGGGGCAACACGGCCGGCGACAACCTGCCGCCGACCGTCTCGGTGCCCTCGGTCGCCGACCCGGGCGCCGTCCCGGCCGGCAAGGAGGTGACCATCCAGGCCCCCGCCACCGACCCCGAGGGCGACCAGCTCGCGTACGAGGTCCTGTGGGGCAGCAAGTACGTCGACGGCGGCAACGGACTGCTCTCCGTCCCGTCGGTGAACCTGGGCGGCGGCACGCTCAAGGCCACCGCCCCCTCCAAGACCGGCGTCTGGAAGCTCTACGTCAAGGTCAAGGACGGCCGCGGCAACGTGGGCGTCGAGCAGCGCTCGGTCCGGGTGGTCCCGCCGCCGGTCTCCGGGACGAACGTCGCCCTGAACCGGCCTACGACCGCCTCGACCTTCCAGAACGACGGCTACGGCGGCTGCCCGTGCGGCCCCCAACTCGCCACCGACGGCAACAACAGCACCCGGTGGGCCAGTAGTTGGGCCGACCCGCAGTGGCTCCAGGTCGACCTCGGGTCGGTGAAGCAGCTGCGGCACGTCCAGCTCGTCTGGGAGGCCGCCTACGGCAAGGCGTACACGGTCCAGGTCTCCGACGACGGCGCCACCTGGCGCACCGCCTTCACCGTGGCCAACGGTGACGGCGGCATCGACGACTTCGACATCGCCGCCTCGGGCCGGTACGTCCGCCTCGACATGACCCAACGCGGCACCGGCTACGGCTACTCGCTCTACCACTTCGGCGTCTACGCCTGATCCACCGGCCCTTGGGGCCCCGCACACCCCGCGCGCCGCCCGACCTGACCCGGGCGGCGCGCGGACGTGTGTACGGAGGCGGGTGCAGGACAACGTGTGTACGGAGGCGGGTGCGGGACGACAGGTGTACGCAGGCGGGTGCGGGCAGGGCCGCCGGCCGGGACAGCACTGCGCCCCGCCGGTCATCGACGCTGTTGGCAAAGTCAGCCCGATCTTGTGGCGAGCACGGGCTCGCCACAAGATCGTGAGGCTGCGAGGATGCGCTGTGTGGTTACCGATGCGGAGTGGGTGCGGATTCGGGGGAACCTGCGCTTTGGGCAGGTCTTGCGGGGCACTGTCGTGAAGGTGCCCAGACCTGGAGCGATCGGGATCTTCGTAGACATCGGATTGGGCGTCGGCGGTTTCGTCGACGTCCTGCTGTTGCCGGAACAGGCAGAACAGTGGCCCACCGAAGGCACCATCACTGACTTCGAGGTTTGGTGGGCAGACAGCCGTCAGCAGGTCCGGCTGAAGCCGTCCGATCGGCAGTACTTGCGGGAGGACTTCCCGGACTTCACTGCACGTGTCAGGCCCAGTTGGCCAGCCGACATCGGCCAGCCCGTTCGCAACAACGGGCCGGTCACTGCCGAGGAGCTTGCTTCGCTACTTGATCGGCAAGAGGGCCGCGAAGTGTGAAACGCGGGTTCGGGCTCGCGGCGTTTCAATGATGTGGGCGTTGATACGGGCGAGGTTGATCGCGGCGCCCGTGAGTTGGTGCTGAAGGCTGGTCTTCGCCAAGCCCCGGTAGCGGCCTCTGCGCAGGCCACAGCTGTGCACAGCTTGTGAAATGGTTCCTTCGATTCCGGCCCGGACCTTGTAGCGCTCTTTCCACTCTTCGGTCTGCTGGAGTGCGCGGGCCTGCTGGAGTTCGCGGTGTGCCTGCTGTGGCCGCAGTGTGATGGCCCGGCCCTTTTCCCTGAGATTCGGCACGCAGTCGCGCACGACAGGACACGGCCGACAGTCTCGTGCGGAGAACTGTGCACGGACGACGGGCAGGCCCTGTTGGGACCGGCCCTCCCGCCACCCGGTGTTGATGGTTCCGTTTGGGCAGGTCACACGCTTGCTATCCCAGTCCACGATGAAGGCGTCCTGGCCGTAGGAGCCCGCTCGTGCTTGTGCAGTGGTGACCGACTTGAGTGGTCCGTGCAGCGCGACACCGTGAGCACGGGCGTCCACCATGGCGCCGGCGTTGGCATAGCCTGTGTCGACCCAGTGTTCTGCCGGAAGCATGGACCGGCTGGCCAGGGCAGTGTGGATCACAGACGTCATGCGGTCGTCCGGGACGGTGGCCGCAGTAGTCACGATGTTCGTGATCAAGTTCGGTGCGTCCGGCTCGCAGGTCTCGGTGAAATGAACCTTGTAGCCGTTCCAGTGAAGATCCTTCTTGATGCTGCCGCGTGCCTCGGTGTCATAGGGGGTGCCCAGGCGCATCGCACCCCGTGGCCGGTCTATGGGGTCTCTGTTCCTCACCTCACCCTCTACCTGCTGGAAGCACTGGACCCAGACGTGCCGCAGCGTCTCCACCTGCTGCAATGTCCGCAGTTCTTCCGGCGCTTCGACAGACCAGACAGCCTGGAGTAGGCACATCCCGTCTCGGCCGACCCGCACTGCCGTCTCTTCCCGCTTGGCCCGGCTCTTGGGATAGCCGAACTCCGAAGCCGGAACCGAGTAGTGCCTGAACCAGTCCGGCTCCGCGATGCGGCCCAGCCACTTGGGAGCTGCCTGCGCCAGAGCGTTGAGCGCGGCACGCAGTGTCTCAGTCACCATCTCGAGCCAGGAGAGTTCGCGCGCGGCGGAAAGGACGTGGGTGGAGTCGGTCCTCGCCCGGCCCGCTGTCTTGAGGAGGCCTTTGTCCCGGGCGGCCACCAGGATGCCGTCCAGGATCCGCCTGGACTAACCGGTCCCTAAACTCCGACAGCACCGAATGGTCGAAGCCAGGGTCCTCCAGGCCCAGCCCGAGGGCGTACTTGAAGTCGATCCTGGCTCGCACCGCCTCCGCGGCCTGCCGGTCGGTCAAGCCCTCAACGAACTGCAGCACCAACACCAGCGCCTGCCTGCCCGGTGACCACGCCTGCCTGCCACGCGTCGGAAACAGGTCTGCGAACTCCTCGTCGCCGAACAGCGGCCCCAGCTCATCCCGGACTGTGATCGCGAGGCTCCCCTTCGGAAACGCCGCTCGCGCCACCCGCACCGTCTCCACCGGAATCTTCCCCGGCCCCATCGGCTGCATCGACACCGCACCCACCCCAAAACGCACGTCGGCCTTCACGACCCCAACCAGGTCGTGAAGGCCGACGTCACGCCACGCCTTGAATTCGCCAACAGCGTCGTCATCCGGCGGGGCGCAGGGGGCTGGGCGGTGGACCCGGCTACGGGCGGGTGTTGCGGTGGGCGGCGATGACCTCGGCGTAGTGGCGGCCGCTGGTCTTGATGGTGCGGGCCTGGGTCTCGTAGTCCACGTGCACCAGGCCGAACCGCTTGTCGTAGCCGTAGGCCCACTCGAAGTTGTCGAGCAGGGACCAGGCGTAGTAGCCGGCCAGCGGCGCGCCCCGGCGGGCGGCGCGGGCGCAGGCCGCCAGGTGGGCGGTCAGGTACGCGGTGCGCTCGGGGTCGTGCACGCTGCCGTCGGGGGCGACGGTGTCGGGGTAGGACGAGCCGTTCTCGGTGATGAGGATGCGCCGGGCGCCGTAGTCGTCGGCCAGCCGCATGATCAGGGTCTCCAGGCCGTCGGCGTCGACCTCCCAGTCCATGCCGGTGCGCGGGACGCCCGGCCGCTCGGTCATCCGGGCGTAGGGGGCCGGCCCGTGCGGATCGGCGGTGACGGTCTGCGGGAAGTAGTAGTTGAGCCCGATCCAGTCCAGCGGCGCCGCGATGGTCTCCAGGTCACCGGGCCGCTCCGGGAGTTCCACCCCGTACACCTCGCGCATGTCGGCCGGGAAGCCCCGGCCGTGCACCGGGTCGAGCCACCAGCGGTTGACGTGCCCGTCCATCCGGCGGGCCGCCGCGTGGTCGGAGGCGCCGTCGGTGGCGGGTACGACCGTGGAGAGGTTGTTGACGATGCCGATCTGCGCGCCGGGCGCGGCGGCCCGGACGGCCCGGGCGGCCAGGCCGTGGCCGAGGAGCAGGTGGTACGAGGCCTGCACGGCCGCGGTCAGGTCGGTCCAGCCGGGGGCCATCTTGCCCTCGAGGTGGCCGATCCAGGCGGAGCAGAGCGGTTCGTTGAGGGTCGCCCACTGGGTGACCCGGTCGCCGAGGCGCTGCGCGACGACCCCCGCGTACCCGGCGAAGTGTTCGGCGGTGGCGCGGGCCGGCCAGCCCCCGCGGTCCTGGAGTGCCTGCGGCAGGTCCCAGTGGTAGAGGGTGACGGACGGCTCGATGCCGGCGGCGAGCAGGCCGTCGACCAGCCGGTCGTAGAAGTCGAGGCCCTTGGCGTTGACGGGTCCGTCGCCGTCGGGCACGACCCGCGGCCAGGCGATCGAGAGCCGGTAGCCGTTGGTGCCCAACTCCCGCATCAGGCCGATGTCCTCGCGCCAGCGGTGGTAGTGGTCGCAGGCGAGGTCGCCGGTGTGGCCGCCGTCGACGGCGCCGGGGGTGCGGCTGAAGGTGTCCCAGATGGAGGGGCCCCGGCCGTCCTCGGCGACGGCGCCCTCGATCTGGTAGGCGGAGGTGGCGGTGCCCCAGACGAAGTCGCGCGGCAGCGCGGCCAGGTCGATGGCGTCGGGGTGGGTGCCGAAGCGGGTCTCGGAAAGGGTCATTTGACGGCTCCTGCCGTGAGTCCGGCCACCAGGTACCGCTGGAGCAGCAGGAATCCGGCGACGACGGGGATGCTGACGACGAGCGAGGCGGCCATGATCTGGTTCCAGTACACGTCGTTCTGCGTGGAGTAGCCGCGCAGGCCGACGGCGAGGGTCCGGGTGGCGTCGTTGGTCATGACGGAGGCGAAGAGGACCTCGCTCCAGGCCGTCATGAAGGCGTAGACCGCCACCGCCACGATGCCCGGCACGGCCGCGGGGATGACGACGCGGAAGAGCGCGCCCAGGGGTCCGCAGCCGTCGACCATGGCGGCCTCGTCGAGGTCCCGGGGGACCGAGTCGAAGTAGCCGATCAGCATCCAGATGGAGAAGGGGAGGGAGAAGGTGAGGTAGGTCAGGATCAGTCCGCCGCGGGACCCGTAGAGCGCGATGCCCGTGGTGTTGCCGATGTTCACGAAGATCAGGAACAGCGGCAGCAGGAAGAGGATCCCGGGGAACATCTGCGTGGAGAGCACCGTCACCGTGAACAGCCGCTTGCCGCGGAAGCGGTAGCGGCTGACCGCGTACGCGGCGAACACGGCGATCACCACGGAGCAGGCCGTGGCCGAGCCGGCCACGATCAGGGAGTTGGTGAAGTACTTGGCCAGCGGGATGGTGTGCCAGATGTCGACGTACGGCCGGACGGTGAGCCCGCTGGGTATCCAACGGAACTGCCCGGCCACGTCCTTGAGGGGTTTGAGGGAGCTGGCGGCCATCACGTAGACCGGCAGCGCGACGAATCCGGTGAGCAGGGTCAGGAAGACCGCCCGCACCACCCGGAACGAGGTCGGCGGGTCCAGCGGCGACCTCGGACGGGAGCGGGTGCGGGAGCCCGTCCGGGGCGCCGCGCGCACCAGGGTCCGGTCAGGCATCGGCGCCCCTCCGTCCGCGTGTGGTGACGATCAGGTAGACGCCGGTGACCAGGAGCAGGAAGAGCAGCAGCAGGACGGACATCGCCGATCCGGTGCCGAAGTTCCAGGTCACGAAGCTGGATTGGTAGATGTGGATGGAGATGAGGTCGGCCTCCTGGGGGGCGGACTTCCCGAAGAGCACGAAGGGGGTGTTGAAGTCGTTGAAGGTCCACAGGAACAGCACCAGGACCAGCACCTGGTTGACGGCGCCGACGGAGGGCAGGGTGATCCGGCGGATCTGCTGCCAGATCCCGGCCCCGTCGAGCGCGGCGGCCTCGTAGAGCTCCTTGGGGATGTTCTGCAGCGCCGCCATCACGATGAGGAAGGCGAAGGGCCAGCCCTTCCAGACGGACACGGTCAGCAGGGCCCAGAAGCTGTTGCCGCCCAGCAGCCAGAAGGTGTGCTCGGCGCCCCCGATGCCGAGCTGGTCGTGGATGACGTGGTTCACCAGGCCGTTGTCCCGCTGGAACATGAACGCCCAGGTGATGACGGCCGCGTAGCCGGGCAGGGCGTACGGGATCAGGAACAGGCCGCGCAGCAGGCCCCGGCCGCGGAAGGTCTCCTGCATGAACACGGCGGCCGCGGTGCCCAGGAACCAGCACAGGGCCACGGACAGGAGCGTGAAGGTGCAGGTGGTGAAGAAGGATTCGAGCAGGGCCTTGCCGACGGGCTGGTCGATGTCGACGGCGAGGCGGTAGTTGTCGAGGCCCGACCAGGGGGCGCTGGACCAGTCCCGGATGAAGAACTGGGTCAGCTGCCGGAAGCTCATCACGATGCCCATCACCATCGGCACCAGGTGGATGAGCAGTTCGAGGAGGAGGGCGGGCAGGAGCAGGAGGTAGGGCAGGGCGGTTCGGCGCAGGCGCCCGGTGCGGCGTACCCGGGCCGTGGTACGCCGCACCCGTCCCGCGGTGGCGGAGGTCATGTACGCCGGCTCACTTCTGCATCTGCTGCTGGGCCTTGGTGAGCTTCGCCTTGACCGATTCGGCGGTCACCGGGCGGCCGGCCGCGGCGTCGGCGAAGAGCTCCTTGACCGCTGTGCCGACGGCGGTCTCGAACTGCGACTCCTCGGGGACCTGCGGCAGCGGGGCCGCGCTGGTGGACAGGGTGGTGCGCAGGACGGTGAGGTCATCGCCGGCGAAGGCGGCGTCGGACTGGGCCGTCTTGACCGGCGGGACGGAGCCGTAGGTCTTGTTGAGGATCTTCTGCTCCTCGTCGCTGGTCATGAACTTCACGAACTTCAGCGAGCCGTCGATGTTGTCGGTGTTCTTGAAGACGGCCATGTTGATGCCGGCGACCATGGAGTTGGTGCTCGTGCCGGTGCCGGGGGCGCCGCTGGGGACCGGGACGGGTGCGACGCCCCAGTCGCCCTCCTTCATGCCGTGCGCCTTGAAGCTGCTGGCCGCGCTCTGCCACAGGACCATGGCGGTCTTGCCGTTGGCGAAGTCCTCGAGGGACTGGTTCTTGTCGTACTCGGCGTTGCCCGGGGCGATGATCTTGTCCTTCGCCATCAGATCCACGTACTGCTTGACGGCGTCGACGTTGCCGGGGGTGTCGAAGGTGGGCTTGCCGCTCGCGTCGAAGAAGGCGGCGCCGTGCTGCTGCGAGAAGACGAAGGCCTGGTGGATGTTGTTGGAGAGGTTCGAACCCTCGGCGCCCAGGGCCCACTTGCCGTCCTTGGACAGCTTCCGGCCGACGCTGACCATCTCGTCCCAGGTGGCCGGCGGCTTCTGGATGCCCGCCGCCTGGAACATCTTCTTGTTGTAGTAGAGCGCGTACGACATGGAGTAGAGCGGGACGGCGGCCGGGTCCTGGCCGGCCGCGCCGGCGGAGCCGATGGCCGAGTCGACGAAGCGGGCCCGGCCGCCGATCGCGTCGAAGTTCTTGGCGGTCCAGGGCAGCAGGGCGCCGGTGGCCTGGAGGGACGAGGACCAGGTGTTGCCGATGTTGAGGACGTCGGGCCCCTGGCCGGAGGCGGTCGCGGCGAGGATGCGGTTGAGCAGGTCCGACCACGGGACCACTTCGAGCTTGACCTTGATACCGGTCTGCTGCTCGAACTTCTTGAGTTCCGGGCCGAGGGTCGCCTGGTCGGCCGCGATGTCGGGGCCCTGGTTGGAGGCCCAGTAGGTGATCTCCTTGGGCGAGGCGTTGGAGCCCTCGCCGTTCGCGGAGCCGCCTCCGCAGGCGGTGGCGGCTGCGAGTACGGAGACGGTGGCGGCGGTGACGGCGACGGCTCGGGTTCTGCGCATGACGGCTCGTTCCCTTTCAGCAGGGTGGCGGAGAAAGGCGGTTGGGCGGCGCGTGCACCCGGCCCCAACCGGGTGTTCGGCGACCCCACTCGTTCCATGCCTTAATTTAGGACGTGAGTTAAGCCTCGTGAAAGGGTCGCGTCAAGGGGTCGCGCGGGGGTATGTTGCGATCGATACCAGGGCGGAAGGAGCCAGATGACCACGGGGCGCGGTGGACGTACGGTGCGGGACCTGCGACGGGGCAACCGCAGCGCCGTACTGCAGAGGCTGTACTTCGACGGGCCGATGAGCCGGCAGGAACTCGGCCCCGCCACCGGCCTCAGCTCCGGCTCCGTCAGCAACGTCGTCGCCGAACTCGTCGCGGACGGACTGCTCGAGGAGGCCGGCGTGGTCGACTCCGACGGCGGCCGGCCGCGCACGCTGCTGCGCGTCGCCCCCGGCAGCGCCCACATGATCGGCGTCGACGTCGGCGAAACCCGCGTCCGCGTCGAGCTGTTCGACCTGACCCTCACCGAACTCGCGCGCACCGAACTCCCGTTGCAGCCCCGCGGTTGCTACGACGTCGGCCCGATCGTCGACCACGTCCGCAGCGGCATCGCCACCGTGCTGGCACAGGCCGGGGTCGGGACGGAGCGGCTGCTCGGCGTCGGCATCGGCGTACCGGGCATCGTGGACCGCGACGCCGCCGGCGCGGCCGTGGTGCACGGCCAGACCATCGGCTGGGACGCCGTACCGCTGGAGGCCCTGCTGCGCGCCACCGGAGCCGTCCCGCCCGAGGTCCCGTACATCATCGACAACGGCGCCCGCACCCTCGGACAGGCCGAGATGTGGTTCGGTGCCGGCCGCGGCGCCCGGGACGCGGTGGTCGTGCTCTTCGGCTCCGGCGTCGGCGCGAGCCTGATCACCGACGGCTCCCCGGACGGCGCCGCCACCGAGGGAGTCCCCCTGGAATGGGGCCACTTGACCGTCCAGGTCAAGGGCCGCCGGTGCCGGTGCGGCGCGCTGGGCTGCCTGGAGGCCTACACCGGCGCCGAGTCCCTGCTCGCCCGCTGGGCCGAGCGCGGCGGCGGGGCGGACGCCGGGGACGAGGAGGAGGCCCTGGCCGCGCTGCTGGCGGCGGCCGGCCGCGGGGACCCGGTGGCCGGCGAGGTCCTGGAGGAGACCGCGGAGTACCTGGGCGCGGGCCTGTCCGACCTGATCAACCTCTTCAGACCGGAGCGGATCCTGATCGGCGGCTGGGCCGGTCTGATGCTCGGCCCGCACATCCTCCCCGCCGTCCGGGACCACGCCCGGCGCTACGCGCTGCGCCACCCGGCCGCCCGGGTCACCGTCGACATGGGCTCGCTGGGCCCCGACGCCGTCACGGTCGGCGCGGCCACCCTCCCGCTGGCCGCCTTCTTCACCACCGGCGGCCGCCGGAGCACCCCGGAGACCCCGCCGGAGGCCCCGGGCTGGCGGACCTCCCTCGGCACCCGGGCCGAACCGCCCGCCGCCCGCCGCCGCTGACCGGGACGGTCCGTACCGGGCCGTCCCACGGCGGCGGTTCGCCGGGCTCAGGACATCGGCCGGCTGTCAGTGCCCCCTCCTATGCTCGGGCCATGAAGATCACTCAGCAGACCCTCGCGGAGGCCTGGGAGCGGACGGCCGCCGGGCACGTCCTGCTCCAGGAGGCCGGGCTGCCGCCCCTGGCCCACTCGGAAGACGAGCTGGAGGAGTGCGCCGAGCAGGCCGAGGACATAGCGGACGGCGGCCTGTGCCTGCTGCTCGACGAGGACGGCACGGTGCGCGGCCACCACTGCCCCTACCGCGAGGTCTTCGCGACCCGGGACCTGGACCTGGCGCTCTACCTGGTCGCCGAGGCCGCCCTGACCCGGCTCGGCAGCCCCGAGGAGACCGCGCTCGCGCTGGACCGGATCGATCCGCTCTGGGGCCGCCGGTTCCGCGGCGGCGGCCTGGACGACCCGGGGACGGTCGAGCCCTGCGGCCAGGACCCGCTGGACGGACTCGCCTGGGTCGCCGACTCCTGGCGCAACCAGGACCCGTACACCGAGCTCGTCTTCCACCGCGCGGCGCCCGGGCGGAGCGTCGACCCCGAGCGGCTGGCCCTGCTCGCCGGCGCCGACCCCGCGCAGCTGGCGGCCGGTACCCGCCTGAAGGACCTCGACGGCAGCGACCGGCAGTGGGACAGCTGCTGTTTCGGGCAGGCGGGCGAGTGGACCTTCTTCCTGTACCACGAGACGCCGCCGGGGGCCTTCGCCGACAAGGAGGCGTACGCCGCGCTCGGCATCGAGGAGACCGTCCGGCTGACGGCCACCTCCGCGAAGGCCATCTACACCTTCGACCACCTGCGGGACGGCCGACGGGTCGACGACGACTGGGGCCTGCTGGAGCTGATCTGGTACGACCGCGGCCGGGCGCCCTATCTGCGCGGCGGCGAACTGGACTTCCTCAACCGGGCGGTGCGCCGCGCCGAGCTGGACCACCCGGAGCTGACCAACACCTTCGAGCTGTACTTCCACGCCCTGGAGCAGTCCCTCGGCCTGCGCCTGCCACGCCGCGACTTCGCGGAGGGGGAGGTACGGGCCGCGTTCTGGGCGTAGGCACAGCGGTGTGCGGGGAGCCGCTTGACGGGGTGTGGCAGGCTGGCGCGGAGGCAGGCCCGGGCCGGGGATGACCGCAGGTCACGGCGAAGCCGCTTGTCCCCGGGGTGGGCCTGCC
>NZ_JBFBGK010000120.1:0-23979 GCF_040684615.1 Streptomyces sp. NPDC089919 | reverse complement strand
CCCTCCCGGACCCCAGCCCCGGCCGCGGTCGGTTTGCGGGGGGGGGTGGGGAGGGTGCGGCGGGGCTGGGAGGGTGCGGCGGGGCTGGGAGGGTGCGGCGGGGCTGGGAGGGTGCGGCGGGACTGGGAGGGTGCGGCGGGGCTGGGAGGGTGCGGCGGGGCTCCGCCCCGGACCCCGCACCGCCGCTCCGCGACGGTCGCCTCGAACTCCCCCAGCTACCGCTGGGAGGTACCCCCAGCGCGGCTGGTGGGCCGGGCTGCGCCCAAGGCGCCGCTCCGGCCTGGCCGCCACGTCCCCGCATACTGAAACCCGCCCACCCCGAGGGAGACCGCCCCGTATGCCCTTCACGCTCAGTCATGCCGCAGCCGTGCTGCCCGCGATCCGGCGGCGTGGGGGGACCGGGCGCGGGGCGTTGGTGGCCTCGGGGCTGGTGGCCGGGTCGCTCGCGCCGGACCTGACGTACTTCACGGCCGGCGTGCTGCCGGGGGCCATGGAGTTCGGGCAGTTCACGCACTCCCCCACCGGCGTGGTGACGGTCGACGTGCTGTGCGCCGCACTCCTGGCCGGCGGCTGGCTGCTGCTGCGCGAGCCGCTGGTGGCGCTGCTGCCCGCGGCCCGGCAGGGCCGGGTGTACGGGCTGCTGCGCGGGGAGTCCTGGCACCGGCGCGGACGGCTCGCGCTGGCCGGCTGGTTCTGGGTGTCGGCGGTGCTGGGCGCGCTCACGCACGTGGTGTGGGACAGCTTCACCCACCCCGGCCGGGCCGGGGTGCGGGCGCTGCCCGCGCTGGCGGGGCAGTCCGCGGGCTTCCCCCGCTACCTGTGGCTCCAGTACGGCACCTCCGCCCTCGCCCTGCTGGTCCTGCTCTGGTACCTGGCGGGTGCGCTGCGCCGGACCCCCGACCGGCCCGCGCCCGCCGCGGTACCGCGGCTCGGGTCCGGGGCCCGGGCCGCGGCGCTGCTGGCGCTCGCGCTGGCCGGGGCGGCCGGCGCCGGGCTGCGGCTGGCCCGGTTCTTCTCGTACGTCGACCACGTCGAGACCCCGCTCGATCTGATCCCCACCCTCTGCTTCGGCGCGGGCGCCGGCATCGCCCTCGCCCTGCCGGTGTACGCGGCCCTGATCCGCTACCGCCACCGCCCCCGCGGCGGCGCGGACACCGGGACCGGACAGCGCCCCCGCACCCCGGTCGCCCCCTGACACCGGGCCGTCCCCCGGCCCGAACACACCGACGCCCGCGCCCCCTCCCCCAAGGGAAAGGACCGCGGGCGCCGGTGCGCTCACCGCACCGGATCAGTGGGCGGCGGACTCCCAGTCCGGGCCGACGCCGACCGAGACGTCCAGCGGGGCTCGCAGCTCGACGGCCGCGCCCATCTCGCGGCGGACGATCTCCTCGACCCGGGCCCGCTCGCCCGGGGCGATCTCCAGCACGATTTCGTCGTGGACCTGGAGCAGCAGCCGGGAGGCCAGCTCCGCCTCGGCCAGGGCCCCGTCCACCCGCACCATGGCGAGCTTGACGATGTCGGCGGCGGTGCCCTGGATCGGGGCGTTCAGCGCCATCCGCTCGGCGGCCTCGCGGCGCTGGCGGTTGTCGCTGTTGAGGTCGGGCAGGTACCGGCGGCGGCCGAGCATGGTGGCCGTGTAGCCGGTGGCGCGCGCCTCGTCGACCACCCGCTGGAGGTAGTCGCGGACGCCGCCGAAGCGCTCGAAGAAGGTCTCCATCAGGCCCCGGGCCTCGGCCGGGTCGATGCCGAGCTGCTGCGAGAGGCCGAAGGCGGACAGGCCGTACGCCAGGCCGTAGGACATGGCCTTGATCTTGCGGCGCATCTCGGCGTCGACCGCGGACCGCTCCACGCCGAAGACCTGGGAGGCGACGGTGGTGTGCAGGTCCTCGCCGGAGAGGAAGGCCTCGATGAGCCCTTCGTCCTCGGAGAGGTGGGCCATCACCCGCAGCTCGATCTGGCTGTAGTCCGCGGTCATCAGGGACTCGAAGCCCTCGCCGACGACGAAGCCGCGGCGGATGGCCCGGCCCTCGTCGGTGCGGACCGGGACGTTCTGCAGGTTGGGGTCGGTGGAGGAGAGCCGGCCGGTGGCGGCGACGGTCTGGCTGAAGCTGGTGTGCACCCGGCCGTCCGCGGCGACCGTCTTGATCAGGCCCTCGACCGTGGAGCGCAGCCGCGCCTGCTCGCGGTGGCGCAGCATGATCACCGGGAGGTCGTGGTCGGTCTGCGAGGCCAGCCAGGCCAGGGCGTCCGCGTCGGTGGTGTAGCCGGTCTTGGTCTTCTTGGTCTTGGGCAGGCCCAGCTCGCCGAAGAACACCTCCTGGAGCTGCTTGGGCGAGCCGAGGTTGAACTCGTGGCCGACGGCCGCGTGGGCCTCCTTGACGGCCTGCTGGACGGCGTCGGCGAACTGCCGCTCCATGGCCTCCAGGTGGTCGCGGTCGGCGGCGATGCCGGCCCGCTCCATCCGGGCCAGCAGCTCGGAGGTGGGCAGCTCGACGTCGTGCAGCAGCTCGGCGGCGCCCACCTCGGCGAGCTTGGCGGTGAAGGCGTCGCCCAGGTCCAGGACGGCCCGGGCCTGCGCCATCAGCGCGTCGGCCTCGGCGCTGTCATCGGCACCGAAGGCCAGCTGGCCCTCGGCCGCGGCCGGCTGCAGCTCGCGGCCCAGGTACTCGACGGACAGGACGTCCAGCGCGAAGGACCGGCGGCCGGGCTTGACCAGGTAGGCGGCGAGCGCGGTGTCCATGGTGACGCCCGCGACGGTCCAGCCGTGCTCGGGGAAGACCCGCATGGCGGCCTTGGCGTTGTGCAGGACCTTGGGGCGGGCCGGGTCGGCGGTCCAGGCGGCGAAGGCCTGCTCGTCGGCCTCGGTCAGCGCGGCGGGGTCGAACCAGGCGGCCGCGCCGCCGGCCGCGGCCAGCGCGACCTCCGCGACCCGGCCGGCGCCCAGGGCCCAGGAGTCGACGGTGGCCATGCCCAGCGGGGCGGCGGCGTGCTCGGCCAGCCAGGGGGCGAGCTCGTCGGCGCCCAGCACGCTGCCGTCCAGCTCCACGCCGGCGGCCGGGGCCGGCTCGGGCTCCTGCTCGGCGCCCGGGTCCACGGCCAGCAGCCGCTCGCGCAGCGAGGCGTTGCGGATCTCCAGGACGTCGAGGACGCCGGTGACGGCCTTGCGGTCGTAGGGCAGCCGGGTCAGCTCGGCGGGGCCCTTGCCCAGCTCCACGTCCTTGACCATCTCGGTCAGGACGCGGTTGAGCTTGACGGCCTCCAGGTGGTCGCGGAAGTTCTGCCCGGCCTTGCCCTTGACCTCCTCGGCGCGCTCCACCAGCTCCGCGAAGGAACCGAACTGGTTGATCCACTTCGCGGCGGTCTTCTCGCCGACGCCGGGGATGCCCGGGAGGTTGTCCGACGGGTCGCCGCGCAGCGCCGCGAAGTCCGGGTACTGCTGCGGGGTCAGGCCGTACTTCTCCTCGACCTTCTCCGGCGTGAAGCGGGTCAGCTCGGAGACGCCCTTGGTCGGGTACAGGACGGTGGTGAGCGGCGAGACCAGCTGGAAGGAGTCCCGGTCGCCGGTGACGATCAGGACCTCGAAGCCGGCCGCCTCGGCCTGGGTGGCGAGCGTGGCGATCACGTCGTCGGCCTCGAAGCCGTCGACCGCGAACCGCGGCACGCTCATGGCGTCCAGCAGCTCGCCGATCAGCTCGACCTGGCCCTTGAACTCGTCGGGGGTCTTGGAGCGGTTCGCCTTGTACTCGGGGAACTCCGTGGAGCGCCAGGTCTTGCGCGAGACGTCGAAGGCCACCGCGAAGTGCGTGGGCGCCTCGTCGCGCAGGGTGTTCGCCAGCATCGACGCGAAGCCGTAGATGGCGTTCGTCGGCTGCCCCGTCGCGGTGGTGAAGTTCTCCGCGGGCAGCGCGAAGAACGCCCGGTACGCCAGGGAATGCCCGTCCATGAGCATCAGGCGCGGGCGGGCCCCGGCGGTCGTCTGGTCGGTCTTCTTCGCTGCTGTCTCTGCCACGCCCCCGAGCCTAGTCGGCCCCACCGACAAAGCCGGCGCCCGACCGCCCCGCCCGGCGTGACAGGATCGGAGGTGTACGACACACGCACACGCATGCTCAAAGGGGAGCGTCATGGCGACCAAGCCACCCGCAGGTGATCCGGTTCAGGACGCGCCGCAGGTCGCGCCCCCCAAGCACGCGGCGGCGGGCATACCGGCCGTGGCCCACACGGTGAAGGTCGCCCAGGCCCAGATGGGCGTGGTGCGGGCCACCCGCACCCTCCTCAAGGTCAACCAGAAGGACGGCTTCGACTGCCCCGGCTGCGCCTGGCCCGAGGGAGAGAAGCGGCACACCGCGGAGTTCTGCGAGAACGGCGCGAAGGCGGTCGCCGAGGAGGCCACCCTGCGCCGGGTGACCCCGGAGTTCTTCGCCGCGCACCCGCTGGCCGACCTCGCGCAGCGGTCCGGATACTGGCTGGGCCAGCAGGGCCGCATCACGCAGCCGATGTACCTGCCCGAGGGCGCCGACCGGTACGAGGCGATCAGCTGGGAGCGGGCCTTCGCGGTGCTCGGCGAGGAGCTGCGCGCGCTGTCCTCCCCCGACGAGGCCCTCTTCTACACTTCGGGCCGCACCAGCAACGAGGCCGCCTTCCTACTCCAGCTCTTCGCCCGCGAGTTCGGCACCAACAACCTGCCCGACTGCTCGAACATGTGCCACGAGTCCTCCGGCTCGGCGCTGGTCGAGACGATCGGCATCGGCAAGGGCAGCGTCTCCCTCGAGGACCTGCACCAGGCCGACCTGATCATCGTCGCGGGCCAGAACCCGGGCACCAACCACCCGCGGATGCTCTCGGCCCTGGAGAAGGCCAAGGCCGCCGGCGCGAAGATCATCTCGGTGAACCCGCTGCCCGAGGCGGGCATGGAGAAGTTCAAGAACCCGCAGACCCCGCTCGGCATGGTCAAGGGCGCCGCCCTCAACGACCTCTTCCTCCAGATCCGCATCGGCGGCGACCAGGCCCTCTTCCGCCTGCTGAACAAGCTGGTCCTGGAGACCGAGGGCGCGGTGGACGAGCTCTTCGTCCGCGAGCACACCCACGGCTTCGAGGAGTTCGCCGCCGCGGCGAAGGACGCGGACTGGGACCAGACCCTCGCCGCCACCGGCCTGACCCGCCCCGAGATCGAGAGCGCGCTGCGCATGGTGCTGGCCTCCCGGCGCACCATCGTCTGCTGGGCGATGGGCCTGACCCAGCACAAGCACGCCGTCCCCACCATCCGCGAAGTGGTCAACTTCCTCCTGCTGCGGGGCAACATCGGCCGCACCGGCGCCGGGGTCTGCCCGGTGCGCGGCCACTCCAACGTCCAGGGCGACCGGACCATGGGCATCTTCGAGCGGCCCGCCCCGGCCTTCCTCGACGCGCTCGACAAGGAGTTCGGCATCACCTCGCCCCGCCACCACGGCTTCGACGTGGTGCGCTCCATCCAGGCGCTGCGCGACGGCGAGGCCAAGGTCTTCTTCGCGATGGGCGGCAACTTCGTCGGCGCCACCCCCGACACCGAGGTCACCGAGGCCGCCATGCGCAAGGCCTCGCTGACCGTGCACGTCTCCACCAAACTGAACCGCTCGCACGCCGTCACCGGCCGCCGCGCGCTGATCCTGCCCACCCTCGGCCGCACCGACAAGGACGTCCAGGCGAGCGGCAAGCAGTTCGTCACCGTCGAGGACTCCATGGGCATGGTGCACGCCTCCCGTGGCAACCTCGCCCCCGCGAGCCCCCACCTGCTCTCCGAGCCGGCGATCGTGGCGCGGCTGGCCCGGGCGGTCCTCGGGGACGCCTCGGCGACCCCGTGGGAGGCCTTCGAGCGCGACTACGCCGTCATCCGGGACCGCATCTCGCGGGTGGTGCCCGGCTTCGAGGACTTCAACGCCCGGGTGGCCCGGCCCGGCGGCTTCACCCTGCCGCACGCCCCGCGCGACGAGCGCCGCTTCCCCACCAAGACCGGCAAGGCCAACTTCACCGCCGCCCCGGTCGAGTACCCGACCGTCCCCGAGGGCCGGCTGCTGCTCCAGACCCTGCGCTCGCACGACCAGTACAACACCACCATCTACGGCCTGGACGACCGCTACCGCGGCATCACCGGGGGCCGCCGGGTGGTCATGGTGCACCCCGAGGACGCGGCCGCCCTCGGCCTCGCCGACGGCGCGTACACCGACCTCGTCTCGGAGTGGAAGGACGGGGTCGAGCGCCGGGCCGCGGGCTTCCGGGTGGTGCACTACCCGACCGCGCGCGGCTGCGCGGCCGCCTACTACCCGGAGACGAACGTCCTGGTGCCGCTGGACTCCACTGCCGACACCAGCAACACCCCGGCGAGCAAGTCGGTGGTCGTCCGCTTCGAGCCGGCGAGCTGATCCCGACTGAGCGTCCGCTCAGTCGGGTGATATGAAGAGGTCGTTAACGTTCGTTCACGACCGCGTCCCGGCCACGAGCCCGTACCGAAACGGAGCCGCCCCCATGGGCCAGCAGCACACCGTGAAGTTCCCCCAGGAAGTCCTCGACGAGTACGCCGCCCTGGGCGTCGACCTGCCGGCCCTCTTCTCGGCCGGCGACCTCGGCGAGCGGATGGACATCCGGATCCTGGAGGCCTCCGCCGACCGGGTCGTCGGCACCATGCCCGTCAAGGGCAACACACAGCCCTACGGCCTGCTGCACGGCGGCGCCTCCGCCGTCCTCGCCGAGACCCTCGGCTCGGTCGGCTCGATGCTGCACGGCGGCATCCACAAGGTCGCCGTCGGCGTGGACCTCAACTGCACCCACCACCGCGCGGCCCGCTCCGGCCTGGTCACCGGCGTCGCCACCCCCGTCCACCGGGGCCGCTCCACCGCCACCTACGAGATCGTCATCACGGACGAAGACGACAAGCGGGTCTGCACCGCCCGCCTGACCTGCCTGCTGCGCGAAACGAACCCGCAACACCAAGGCTGAGACCGGCTGTTGTCGCGCCCCCCGGCGCCGCATTACCTTCCCGGCATGGGAACGGTGACGGCGCCGGGGGGCGCGCGCGTACGGGCGGGCCTGCTGCTCGGCTGCGCCTGCCTCGCCCTCGGCCCGCTCGCCGGCTGCGGCGCCACCCCGGGCCCCACGGCCGCGCCCGCGCCCACCACCACCTCCCCCCAGGAGCTGTGCAGCCGGATCGTCACGCACTGGGCACACCGGGTCCTGGACGACGGCCCGCACGGCCACCTCGACTATCAGGAGATGGGCCTGTCCGGGGGCCAGTACGAGATCCTGCGCGCGGCCGTGGCCGCCGCCCGGGCCCTGCCCCCGGGAACCAGCCCGGCCGCGGCCCACGCGAAGGCCGCCGCCGAGGTCGCCCGGGGCTGCGAGGCGCGCTACCGGGCCGGCACCCCGACCGGGGGGCCCTGGCAGTGAGCGGCATCGGCCCCCTGGAGGCGGGCGAGGAGACCTGGGACGAGCCGCCCCGGCCGGGCCCCCGCAGGCCCCGCTCCGGGCGCCGCCGGGCCCTGACCGCCCTCGCCCTGGCCCTGGCGGCCGCCGCGGGCGCCGGGTACCTCTACGCGACCCGCACCGACCCGCCGGCCGTCCCCGCGCCCGCCGAGCTCCCCTACCCCGCCCAGGCCTTCTCGGTGCGCTACGGCGGCCCCGCGCCGGCCACCACCCGCCGGGACGCGGCCTTCGCCTTCGCCGTCCTGCTGCGCACCACCGACGGACCGCCGGTCACCGTCCACGCGATCCGGCAGCCCTCCGCGGCACTGAGCGTGACCGCCGACCCGGCCCCTCCGCTGACCCTCGCGAAGGGCGAGATGAGGGTGGTTGTCCTACAGATTGCGGTCACAAATTGCATGCATGTACCACGGAATGCGGGCCTTCCATTTCTGGAAGTAACCCTCAGTAATGAACGGGCGAAAGAGGAACACAGTTACATCCTCGGAGACCGGTATGCCCGGGAACTCTCCGAAGCCCTGAGCACCGCATGTCCCGCAGGCCGAGACAAGGGCAGTCCGGTCCGGTCATGACCAAAAACCCCCGACACACCTGCGCGGTAAGGAGCCAAACCGCAGGACAGTGCTGCCCGTTCTCACTATGCGGACACGACGAAACGGCCGGAATTCCCCCGTTCCACCCGCCAAGTTCCGCTATGCATTACGCCGTGGCATAACAAGAGAGTCACAGCCTTGGCCCGAGCCCTCCATATCCCCCGATCAGCCGCTTAGAGTCACGGCCAGTCACCGCGACCACCGGATTCCCTTCAGTTCGGTTCCGCGTTACGACTCGGCGCGTCCCAAGGGGGACGCCGTGCCAGGAAAGGACTGATCGTGCGTCAGCGTTCTCTCATTGCCGTGACGGCCGCGCTCGCCGCAGGAGCCCTCACGCTCACCGCTTGTGGCTCGCGCGATGACAAGGGCAGCGGCGACACCGGCTCCGGCGGCGCCACGGTCGTCATCGGCGTCGACGCCCCCCTCACCGGAGACCTCTCCGCCCTCGGCCTCGGCATCCAGAACTCCGTGGACCTCGCCGTCCGCCAGGCCAACGAGAAGAAGTACGTCAAGGGCGTCACCTTCAAGTTCAAGGCCTACGACGACCAGGCGCAGCCCTCCTCCGGCCAGCAGAACGCCACCAAGCTCGTCGCCGACAAGGACGTCCTCGGTGTCGTCGGCCCGCTGAACTCCTCCGTCTCGGAGTCCATGCAGAAGGTCTTCGACGACGCCAAGCTCACCCAGATCTCCCCCGCCAACACCAACCCGGCCCTCACCCAGGGCCCGGCCTGGAACACCGGCACCAAGAAGCGCCCGTACCAGTCGTACTTCCGCACCGCGACCACGGACGCCATCCAGGGCCCCTTCGCCGCCCAGTACCTCTTCAACAAGGCGGGCAAGAAGAAGGTCTTCCTGATCGACGACAAGAAGACCTACGGTGCCGGCCTCGCCGCCACCTTCAAGGGCGAGTTCACCAAGCTCGGCGGCCAGGTCGCCGGCGAAGCCCACGTGAACCCCGACACCAAGGACTTCTCCGCCGTCGCCACCCAGGTCAAGAGCTCCGGCGCCGACGTCGTCTACTACGGCGGCGAGTACCCCGCGGCCGGCCCGCTCTCCAAGCAGATCAAGAAGGCCGGCGCCGCCATCCCGCTCGTCGGCGGCGACGGCATCTACAGCGGCGACTTCATCAAGCTCTCCGGCAAGGAGGGCGTGGGCGACATGGCCACCTCCGTCGGCGCCCCCGTCGAGACCCTGCCCTCCGCCAAGGAGTTCGTCGCCAACTACAAGAACGCCGGCTTCAAGGAGGCCTACGAGGCCTACGGCGGCTACTCCTACGACTCCGCCTGGGCGATCATCGAGGCCGTCAAGGCCGTCGTCGACGCCAACGACGGCAAGCTCCCCCAGGACGCCCGCGCCAAGGTCCTCGAGGCCACCGGCAAGGTCTCCTTCGACGGCGTGACCGGCAAGGTCTCCTTCGACGAGTTCGGCGACGCCACCAACAAGCAGCTCACGGTCTACAAGTACGAGGGCGACGCCTGGAAGGCCGTCGAGTCCGGCACCTTCGCCGGCTGACCCACCCTTCCTTCCCCAACAGCACAACCGCCGCGCGGGGCGCGCCACACACAGCGCCCCGCGCGGCGTCACATCCGTCGAAAGACTCGGAGGACCTGCGGTGCACGAACTGCCGCAACAGCTGGTCAACGGCCTGCTACTGGGATCCATGTACGGGCTCGTCGCCATTGGCTACACGATGGTCTACGGCATCGTCCAGCTCATCAACTTCGCCCACGGCGAGATCTTCATGACCGGCGGGTTCGGAGCCCTCACAGTCTGGCTGGCGCTCCCCACGGGCACCACCATGTGGCTCGCCCTGCCCCTCATGCTCATAGGCGCGATCATCGTCGCCACCACCATCGCCGTCGCAGCGGAACGGTTCGCCTACCGCCCCCTGCGCACCGCACCCCGCCTCGCCCCCCTCATCACCGCCATCGGCCTCAGCCTCGCCCTCCAGCAGGCGGTCTGGGCCTGGTACCCCGAGGCGAAGTCCTCCCGAGTCTTCCCCGAGATCCCCGGCGGCCCCTTCCACATCGGCAGCATCACCATCCAGACCGGTGACGTCTTCCTGCTGATCGCCGCCCCCCTCTCGATGGCCATCCTGGGCTACTTCGTCATGAAGACCCGCACCGGCCGCGGCATGCAGGCCACCGCGCAGGACCCCGACACCGCCAAGCTCATGGGCATCAACACCGACCGCATCATCACGGTCGCCTTCGCCCTCGGAGCCGTCTTCGCCGCCATCGGCGCCGTCGCCTACGGCCTCAAGTACGGCGAGATCAACTTCCGCATGGGCTTCCTGCTCGGCCTCAAGGCCTTCACCGCAGCCGTCCTCGGCGGCATCGGCAACATCTACGGCGCCATGATCGGCGGCCTCGTCCTCGGCCTCGCCGAGACCATGGCCACCGCCTACATCGCCCACATCCCCGGCATGCAGCAGCTCGGCGGCCAGGCCTGGGCCGACGTCTGGGCGTTCGTACTCCTCATCCTCGTGCTCCTCTTCCGGCCCCAGGGCCTGCTGGGCGAGCGCGTGGCGGACAGGGCGTGATCACCGTGACCACACAGACCGACGTCACCACCGCCCCGGCCGGCACCACGCCCCGCGGCCTCATCCCCCTCCCCGAGAAGACGGCCCGCCTCCTGGCCCTCGCCGGCGGCGCCCTCACCGTCGTCTCCGCCTTCCTCGCCTGGACCTGGACCGACGAGTTCCCCGGCGACCTGACCTTCTACGGCTCCCCCGCCGGACTCCAGTGGCTCGTCCTCATCGGCGGCGCCCTGACCACCCTCTTCGCCCTCGCCTCCTACGGCGTCAAGGGCCTGCGGTGGCTCACCCCGGCCGGCGCCGACCCGGCGATCAAGCTCGGCGCCCTCGCCGCCTTCGCCACCATGTGGTACACGGCCCTCGCCATGAGCAACACCCTCGGCGGCCTCGTCAACCTCGAGCCCGGCGGCTTCGTCGCCATGGCAGCCACCCTGATCGCCCTCGTCGGCGCCCTCGGCCTGCCCTTCGAACACCCCGCCACCGACGCCCCCGACCCCGACGAGAGCGCCCTCGGCAAGCTCAAGCACCACGCCGGCAACCGCTGGACCACCATCAAGTCCGCCTTCCACGGCGGCACCCCCGCAGCCCCCGCCCACACCCTCCCCGGCTGGGCCGAACTGCTCGTCATCGCCGCCACCCTCGCCCTCGGCCTCGCCGTCTTCACCTACGGCATCGGCACCGAGTACGACGAACTCTTCATCGGCTTCCTGATCACCGCCTGCCTCGGCTTCGCCGCCATCAACAAGGCCGGCCTGATCAACCGCGTCTCGGCACTCACCGCCAAGCACCGCAACGTCACCATGATCGGCGGCTTCGTCGCCGCCGCCGCCTTCCCCTTCACCCAGACCGACGACCAGTACGCCACCATCGGCGTCAACATCCTGATCTTCGCCACCGTCGCCCTGGGCCTCAACATCGTCGTCGGCCTCGTCGGCCTCCTCGACCTCGGCTACGTCGCCTTCCTCGGCGTCGGCGCCTACGCCGCCGCCATGGTCTCCGGCTCCCCCTCCTCGCCCTTCGGGATCCAGCTGCCCTTCTGGGCCGCCATCCTCATCGGCGCCGCCGCCTCCATGATCTTCGGCGTCCTCATCGGCGCCCCCACCCTGCGGCTCCGCGGCGACTACCTCGCCATCGTGACCCTCGGCTTCGGAGAGATCTTCCGCATCGCCGTCAACAACCTCGACGGCACCTCCGGACCCGACATCACCAACGGATCCAACGGCATCTCCTCCATCCCCAACCTCGACATGTTCGGCTTCGACTTCGGCGCCGCACACAGCATCGGCGGCTTCACCATCGGCCGCTTCGCGAACTACTTCTTCCTGATGCTGCTCGTCACCCTCGTCGTCGTCCTCGTCTTCCGACGCAGCGCCGAATCCCGCATCGGCCGCTCCTGGGTCGCCATCCGCGAGGACGAGACCGCCGCCGAAGCCATGGGCATCAACGGCTTCCGCGTCAAGCTCATCGCCTTCGCCCTCGGCGCCTCCCTCGCCGGCCTCGCCGGCGCCGTCCAGGCCCACGTGACCTACACCGTCACCCCCGAGCAGTACCAGTTCGCCAACGCCGTACCCCCGAACTCCGCCTTCCTGCTCGCCGCCGTCGTCCTCGGCGGCATGGGCACCATCAGCGGACCCCTCGTCGGCGGCTCCCTGCTCTTCCTCATCCCCAACAAGCTCCAGTTCATGGGCGAGTACCAGCTCTTCGCCTTCGGCCTCGCGCTGATCATCCTCATGCGCGTCCGCCCCGAAGGCCTCATCCCCAACCGTCGCCGCCAGCTCGAATTCCACGAGGCCGAGCTCGACGAGAAGTCCGCGGACCTCAGCAAGGCAGGGGCCTGACCATGACGACCACGACCACCAAGGCCGCCGTCGTCGGCGAGACCGTCCTCGACGCCCGCGGCGTCACCATGAGGTTCGGCGGCCTCACCGCAGTCAAGAACGTCGACCTCACCGTCAACAGCGGCGAGATCGTCGGCCTCATCGGCCCCAACGGCGCCGGCAAGACCACCTTCTTCAACTGCCTCACCGGCCTCTACATCCCCACCGAGGGCGAAGTCCGGTACAAGGGCACGGTCCTGCCCCCCAAGTCCTTCAAGGTCACCGCGGCCGGCATCGCCCGCACCTTCCAGAACATCCGTCTCTTCAACAACATGACGGTCCTGGAAAACGTCCTCGTCGGCCGCCACACCCGCACCAAAGAAGGCCTCTGGTCCGCCCTCCTGCGCCTCCCCGGCTTCCACCGCGAAGAAGCCGAGAGCCGCGACAAGGCCATGGAACTCCTCGAGTTCATCGGCCTCGCCCACAAGGCCGACCACCTCGCCCGCAACCTCCCCTACGGCGAACAGCGCAAGCTCGAGATCGCCCGCGCCCTCGCCAGCGACCCCGGCCTCCTGCTCCTCGACGAGCCCACCGCCGGCATGAACCCGCAGGAGACCCGCGCGGCCGAAGAACTCATCTTCGCCATCCGCGACAAGGGCATCGCCGTCCTCGTCATCGAGCACGACATGCGCTTCATCTTCAACCTCTGCGACCGCGTCGCCTGCCTCGTCCAGGGCCAGAAGCTCATCGAAGGCACCGCCACCGAGGTCCAGAGCGACGAACGCGTCATCGCCGCCTACCTCGGCGAACCCTTCGAAGGCGCCCCCGGCGCCGAAGAAGCCGCCGAAGTCCAGGCCGCCGAAGCCCACGCCGGAACCCCCGCCGAAGCCGAGGCCGCCGAGGACAGCACCACCAGCACGGACGGAGAGGCCAAGTGACCGCACTGCTCGAGGTCGAGGACCTCAAGGTCGCCTACGGCAAGATCGAAGCCGTCAAGGGCATCTCGTTCAGCGTCGAAGCCGGCCAGATCGTCACCCTCATCGGCACCAACGGCGCCGGCAAGACCACCACCCTGCGCACCCTCTCCGGGCTCATCAAGCCCAAGGGCGGCCAGATCAAGTTCAACGGCAAGTCCCTCAAGAAGGTCCCGGCCCACGACATCGTCTCGCTCGGCCTGGCCCACTCCCCCGAGGGCCGCCACATCTTCCCCCGCATGACCATCGAGGACAACCTCCTCCTCGGTGCCTTCCTCCGCAAGGACAAGGACGGCATCCAGAAGGACGTCCAGCGCGCCTACGACCTCTTCCCCATCCTGGGAGAACGCCGCAAGCAGGCCGCCGGCACCCTCTCCGGCGGCGAACAGCAGATGCTCGCCATGGGCCGCGCCCTGATGTCCCAGCCCAAGCTGCTCATGCTCGACGAGCCCTCCATGGGCCTCTCCCCGATCATGATGCAGAAGATCATGGCCACCATCACCGAGCTCAAGGCCGCCGGCACGACCATCCTCCTGGTCGAACAGAACGCCCAGGCCGCGCTCTCCCTCGCCGACCAGGCGCACGTGATGGAGATCGGCAAGATCGTCCTCTCCGGCCCCGGCCGGGAACTGCTGGTCAACGAGGACGTCCGCAAGGCGTACCTCGGCGAGGACTGACCGCTCGCAGACACGGCGAAGGGCCCGCCTCCCCTCGGGGGGAGGCGGGCCCTTCGCCGTGCGCGGGGGTCCTACTGGCCCTTCGCGGCCTTCTTCTCCTCGGCGTCCTCGATGACCGCCTCCGCGACCTGCTGCATCGACATGCGGCGGTCCATCGACGTCTTCTGGATCCACCGGAACGCGGCCGGCTCCGACAGGCCGTACTGCGTCTGCAGCACGCTCTTGGCCCGGTCCACCAGCTTGCGGGTCTCCAGCCGCTGCGAGAGGTCCGCGACCTCCTTCTCCAGCGCGCGCAGCTCCGCGAACCGGGACACGGCCATCTCGATGGCCGGCACCACGTCGCTCTTGCTGAACGGCTTCACCAGGTACGCCATGGCACCGGCGTCCCGGGCCCGCTCGACCAGGTCCCGCTGGGAGAAGGCGGTCAGCATCAGGACCGGGGCGATGGACTCCTCGGCGATCTTCTCCGCCGCGGAGATCCCGTCCAGGACGGGCATCTTCACGTCCAGGATGACGAGGTCGGGCCGGTGCTCGCGGGCCAGCTCCACGGCCGTCTGCCCGTCCCCGGCCTCACCGACGACGGAGTACCCCTCCTCCTCCAGCATCTCTTTGAGGTCGAGCCGGATCAGTGCCTCGTCCTCGGCGATGACGACGCGCGTCGTCAGCGGCGGGATGTGCGACTGGTCGGCGTCGACGGGCGCGGTCGACGACTCGTGCTCGGCGGTCACGGGGGCTCCTCTTTGCGGGGCATACAGCTCTCCCTGAGCCTACCTAGCTGCGGTAGGGTGGACAGGCAGCGGGTCGGGGGTATCCTTCGATTCTGCGGGCCCCGGTAGCCCAATTGGCAGCAGGCGATGGATTCAAAACCCATACAGTGTCGGTTCGAGTCCGACCCGGGGCACTTTTCCTTATTTTCCAAGGTCACGCGACGAATGCGCGACCTTCATTCATTAGAGCGACGGCCTGCGGATACCGAACCCGCACCGGACGGCCGCGCACCAATATCGCCCGCATGTACGACGTCACAACGCGCGAGCGCACCCTGGCCCTCCTGACCGACGGCCGCAGCCTGAATTCCGTCAGCAGGGAAACCGGCATCTCCCGGTCCGCGATCCGCGCCTGGCTCACCCGCATCGAACCCCTCCCCCGCATCGCGGAGCGCCCCTGCGACCGTCCCCGGAACGGGAGCGCGTACGCGTATCTCCTCGGGCTGTACCTCGGCGACGGGTGCATCAGCCGACACCCGCGCGGGGGTCACCACCTCCGCATCGCCTGCGCCGACGCCTGGCCCGGCCTCATCGCAGCGTGCCGCGAAGCCATCACCGCCGTACGTCCCGGTGACTCGGTGTACACGCTCCAGCGCGAGGGACATGTCTCCGTGACCAGTTACGGACGCCACTGGACCTGCTTGTTCCCCCAGCACGGCCCCGGCAAGAAGCACCTTCGACGGATCGTGCTGGAGCCCTGGCAACGAGAGTTCGTGGACGCACACCCCTGGGACTTCGTCCGGGGCCTCATCCACTCCGACGGGTGTCGCATCATCAACTGGACCACCCGCAACGGGAAGCGCTACGAGTACCCGCGGTACTTCTTCACCAACCTGTCCGCCGACATCCTCGGCCTGTTCACCGGCACCCTGGACGCACTCGGCGTCGAGTGGCGCTACGCGAACGCACGCAACGTCTCCATAGCCCGCAAGGCGTCCGTAGCCCTCATGGATGCCCACATCGGGCCCAAGTACTAGGCCCCGGACGGCCGCCGGCCCCTGGCGGCGGGTGCCGTCAGGGGCCGGGCGGGGTACGGCTAAAAGGGGTGGTTTAGCCCCACTGGCCGGGCTGGTAGTCGCCGGCCGGCTGCTGGACGATGATGTTCATGCGGTTGTACGCGTTGATCAGGGCGATCAGCGAGACGAGCGCGGCAAGCTGCTCCTCGTCGTAGTGCTTGGAGGCCTCGGTCCAGGCCTCGTCGGTCACGCCGTGGTGGCCGTCGGCGACGCGGGTGCCCTGCTCGGTGAGCTCGAGGGCGGCGCGCTCGGCCTCCGTGAAGACCTTGGCCTCGCGCCAGGCGGCGACGAGGTTCAGGCGGGTGGAGGTCTCGCCGGCGTGGGCGGCGTCCTTGGCGTGCATGTCGGTGCAGAAGGCGCAGCCGTTGATCTGGCTGGCGCGGAGCTTCACGAGCTCCTGGGTCGAGTGCGGCAGCGCCGAGTCAACGACGACCTTGCCGGCCGAGTTGATGTAACGGAGGAACTGGCCCGCAACCGGGCTGCCGAAGAGGTTCAGGCGAGCATCCATGGTGAACTCCATTGCCGTTGCCGTTGGTTGTACAACCCTGACGGATCGGCCGGGGGTCGTGTGACCGCCGTGAATGTGACCTGCGTTACGCGGTGGAGTCGGGCGGTGACGGTGGCCGGAAGTGTTTCCTCCACGTGTCGGCGGCACCTCCTTGACCTGTGGTTCTGCTGGTCAGGCGGGGGGCTGGCCGAAAGGCAGGGGGCACCGGTCGGGGTGGGGCGCCAGTGCGGCACTGGTGTGGCTCCAGGTGGTGTGGAGCGTTTCTGGACGGCCGGTCGGGTGGTACGGGAGAGCCCCCGGTCGCGGGTGGCGTTCGGGGGCTCGGGGGGCGTGGTCCGGGTCTCAGACGGGGTCGCCGATGTGGTGGACGCGGACGAGGTTGGTGGTGCCGGGGGTGCCGGGGGGTGAGCCGGCGGTGATGATGACGGTGTCGCCCTTGGCGCACTTGCCGATCCGCAGGAGTTCCTCGTCGACCTGGGCGACCATGGCGTCGGTGGAGTCGACGTGGGGGCCGAGGAGGGTTTCGACGCCCCAGGTGAGGTTGAGCTGGGAGCGGGTGGCGGGGTCGGGGGTGAAGGCGAGGAGGGGGATGGGTGAGCGGTAGCGGGAGAGGCGGCGGACCGTGTCGCCGCTCTGGGTGAAGGCGACGAGGTATTTGGCGCCGAGGAAGTCGCCGATCTCGGCGGCGGCGCGGGCGACGGCGCCGGCCTGGGTGCGGGGCTTGTTGCGGTCGGTGAGGGGCGGGAGGCCCTTGGCGAGGACGTCTTCCTCGGCGGCTTCGACGATCTTGGACATGGTGCGGACGGTCTCGATGGGGTGTTTGCCGACGCTGGTCTCGCCGGAGAGCATGACGGCGTCGGTGCCGTCGATGACGGCGTTGGCGACGTCGGAGGCTTCGGCGCGGGTGGGCCGGGAGTTCTCGATCATCGAGTCGAGCATCTGGGTGGCGACGATGACGGGTTTGGCGTTGCGCTTGGCGAGTTTGACGGCGCGCTTCTGGACGATCGGGACCTGTTCGAGGGGCATTTCGACGCCGAGGTCGCCGCGGGCGACCATGATGCCGTCGAAGGCGGCGACGATGTCGTCGATGTTCTCGACGGCCTGGGGCTTTTCGATCTTGGCGATGACGGGGAGGCGTCGGCCTTCCTCGTCCATGATGCGGTGGACGTCTTCGATGTCGCGGCCGCTGCGGACAAAGGAGAGGGCGATGACGTCGGCTCCGGTGCGCAGCGCCCAGCGCAGGTCGTCGATGTCCTTGTGGGAGAGGGCGGGGACGGAGACGGCGACTCCGGGGAGGTTGAGTCCCTTGTGGTCGGAGACCATGCCGCCTTCGATGACGAGGGTGTGGACGCGGGGTCCGTCGACGGCGGTGACCTGGAGGGTGACGCGGCCGTCGTCGACGAGGATGCGTTCGCCGGTGGTGACGTCGGTGGCGAGGCCGTCGTAGGTGGTGCCGCAGTGGTGGCGGTCGCCTTGGGTGGGTTCGACGGTGATGGTGAACTCGTCGCCGCGTTCAAGGAGTACGGGGCCTTCGGCGAATCGGCCGAGGCGGATCTTCGGGCCTTGAAGGTCGGCGAGGATGCCGACGCTGCGGCCGGTTTCGTCGGCGGCTTTGCGGACTCGCTGGTAGCGCTCCTCGTGTTCGGCGTAGGTGCCGTGGCTGAGGTTGAAGCGGGCGATGTCCATTCCGGCTTCGACCAGGGCTTTGATGCGGTCGTAGGAGTCGGTGGCGGGGCCCAGGGTGCAGACGATTTTCGCTCGGCGCATGGGGCGAGCGTATGCCCTACCCATGGGTAGGAAATGGGTGCCCGGTGTCTGCTCAACAACCTTTGGGCAAAAGGTTGTTGACAATTGTTGAATGGGCGCGGGGGTGCTCCGATGAGCACCCCCGCGGGGTGGTCACAGGGCGGGCGGGGTCATGGTGAAGCGGGCGTTGACGGAGGCGTGGACGGTCTGGCGCTGGGGTTCGAGGTCGAGGGCGGGGGCCGGTTCGGGGGCGCCGCCGGCGTAGGCGGCGGCGAACATGGGCGGGGCGGATCGGCGCTCCATGTACCGGGGGCCGGGGGCTTCGGCGCCGAGGTCGGCGAGTTCGACGAGGGCGACGAGGCGGGCGCCGAGGGCGCCGGCGTATTCGCGGGCGCGGGTGACGGCTTCGTGGACGGCTTGGGTGCGGGCCTGTCCGTGGGCCGGGGAGGTGGGGCGCAGGGACCACCAGGGGCCGTCGACGCTGGTGAGTTCCTGGTCGGCGAGGCGGGTGGTGAGTTCGCCGAGGACGGTGAAGTCGCTGAGTTCGGCGGTGAGGTGGACGCGGCCGTGGTAGGCGCGGATGCGTTCGCCGCGGCCGTGGCGGGTGAGTTCGGGGCTGATGGAGAAGGTGCCGGTCTCGAGTTTTTCGACGGCGTCGCCGTAGCTCTTGATGAGGTCGAGGATGGTGGTGTTGCGGCGGGTGAGGTCTTCGAGGGCGGTGCGGCGGTCGGTGCCTCGGGCGCTGACGGTGATGCTGATGCTGGCGATCTCGGGGTCGACTTCGAGCTGTGCTTCGCCGCAGACGGCGACGCGCGGGGCTGCGGGGGTTCCGTAGGGCTGGGGCGTGGCGTCTTCGGTCATGCGCTCCACTGTCGCACTGCGGGGTCGCGTCTGCCGGTCACCGGATCGAAACCTGTCAGGGGTGTTGGCGCGAGTTACTCGTGAGTCAGAATCTACGCGCATTGCATTGGCTCACGAGGGAGTAGACATGCCGGTTGATCGCAGGACGTTTCTGGGCACTTCGGCGGCGACGGGTGCCGCGGTGGCGTTGACGGGTCAGGGCGTGGCGCCCGCGGTGGCGGCGCCGGCGCACGGGCCGCGGCCGGCGAAGCGGTACGCGTTCACGGTCATGGGGACGACCGATCTGCACGGGAACGTCTTCAACTGGGACTACTTCACGGACAAGGAGTTCGACGACAAGGCGCACAACGACGTGGGCCTGGCGAAGATCTCGACGCTGGTGGAGAAGGTCCGCAGGGAGAAGGGCCGCCGCAACACCCTGATGATCGATGCGGGTGACACGATCCAGGGCACGCAGCTGTCGTACTACTACGCGAAGGTCGACCCGATCACGGCGCGCCGGGGTCCGGTGCATCCGATGGCGCAGGCGATGAACGCGATCGGGTATGACGCGGCGGCGCTGGGCAACCACGAGTTCAACTACGGCATCCCGGTGCTGCGGAAGTTCGAGGAGCAGTGCGACTTCCCGCTGCTGGGGGCGAACGCGCTGGACGCGAAGACGCTGCGGCCGGCGTTCGAGCCGTACAGCTTCCACCGGCTGCGGACGCCGTGCGGGCGGGACGTGAAGGTGGCGGTGCTGGGGCTGACGAATCCGGGGATCGCGATCTGGGACAAGGCGAACGTCCAGGGGAAGATGACGTTCCCGGGTCTGGAGGAGCAGGCGGCGAAGTACGTGCCGCGGCTGCGGTCGATGGGTGCGGACGTGGTGATCGTCTCGGCGCACTCGGGGTCGAGCGGGACGTCGTCGTACGGTGACCAGCTGCCGTACATCGAGAACGCGGCGGCGCTGGTGGCGGAGCAGGTGCCGGGGATCGACGCGATCCTGGTGGGTCACGCGCACACGGAGATCCCGGAGTACCGGGTGAAGAACAAGGCGACGGGCAAGGACGTGGTGCTGTCGGAGCCGCTGAAGTGGGGGCAGCGGCTGACGCTGTTCGACTTCGAGCTGGTCTTCGAGAAGGGCCGCTGGTCGGTGGAGAAGGTCTCGGCGCAGGTGCTGAACTCGAACACCGTCGAGGAGGACCCGAAGATCGTCCGGCTGCTGTCGGACGAGCACCGCAAGGTGGTCGCGTACGTCAACCAGGTGATCGGTACGTCGGTGGCGGCGATGTCCTCGGAGCAGGGTCCGTTCCAGGACGTCCCGATCATCGACCTGATCAACCACGTGCAGGTGGAGACGGTGAAGGGGGCGCTGGCGGGCGGGGAGTTCGCGGGGCTGCCGGTGCTGTCGCAGGCCTCGTGCTTCTCGCGGACGGCGGCGATCCCGGCCGGCCAGGTGACGATCAAGGACGCGGCGGGGCTGTACCCGTTCGAGAACACCCTGGAGGCGCGGCTGCTGACGGGTGCGCAGTTGAAGGACTACCTGGAGTACTCGGCGAAGTACTACGCGCAGACGGCGCCGGGTGAGGTGGTGGATCCGGCGAAGCTGACGAACGCGGAGGCGACGCCGGACTACAACTACGACGTGGTGTACGGCCTGTCGTACGACATCGACATCGCGCAGCCGAAGGGTTCGCGGATCGTGAACCTGACCTTCGGCGGGCAGCCGCTGGATCCGGCGGCGCAGTTCGTGCTGGCGGTGAACAACTACCGGGCTTCGGGCGGCGGCAACTTCCCGCACGTGCCCGGTGCCCGGCAGCTGTGGGCGAACTCGGACGAGATCCGCAACACGATCATCGGCTGGGTGAAGGCGAAGGGCACGATCGACCCGGCGCAGTTCGCTTCGGTGGACTGGAAGCTGACCCGGGCGGGTGTGCCGGTCTTCTAGCGTCAGGGGTGTTCGACCAGTGGGAGCAGCTCCCCCGCGGTGCGCGGGCGGGGCTGTTCCCGTGTCTGGAGTCCGAAGGTGGTGAAGGCGGTGCGTTCGGGCAGGGGGTAGGGGTCCTTGCCGGTGAGGGTGTTGAGGATGCGGGCGCTGCGCCAGGCGGTGAGGCCGAGGTCGGGGGCGCCGATGCCGTGGGTGTGGCGTTCGCCGTTCTGGACGTAGATGGTGCCGGTGACGGAGGGGTCCAGGGACATGCGGTGCTGGGCGTCGATGCGGGGGCGGCCGGCGGTGTCCTTGCGGAGGTAGGGGTCGAGGCCGGCGAGGAGGCGGGACAGGGGGCGTTCGCGGTAGCCGGTGGCGAGGACGACGGCGTCGGTGGTGATGCGGGAGCGGGTGCCCTGCTGGGTGTGTTCGAGGTGCAGTTCGACCTTGGTGGTGGCGACGCGGCCGGCGGTGCGGACGGTGACGCCGGGGGTGAGGACGGCGTCGGGCCAGCCGCCGTCGAGGGTGCGGCGGTAGAGCTCGTCGTGGATGGCGGCGATGGTGGCGGCGTCGATGCCCTTGTGGAGCTGCCATTGGGCGGGGACGAGCTTGTCGCGGACGGCTTCGGGCAGGGCGTGGAAGTAGCTGATGTAGTCGGGGGTGAAGTGTTCCAGGCCGAGCTTGGAGTACTCCATGGGGGCGAAGGACTCGGTGCGGGCGATCCAGGTGAGGCGTTCGCGGCCGGCGGGGCGGGCGCGCAGGAGGTCGAGGAAGACCTCGGCGCCGGACTGTCCGGCGCCGACGACGGTGATGTGGTCGGCGCCGAGGATGCGGGTGCGGTGGTCGAGGTAGTCGCCGGAGTGGATGACGGGGACGGTGGGGGCTTCGGCGAGGAGTTTGAGGGGTTCGGGGATGTGGGGGGCGGTGCCGATGCCGAGGGCGAGGTTGCGGGTGTAGGTGCGGCCGAGGGCTTCGGCTTCGCCGTCGGCGTCGAGTTGGGTGAAGTCGACTTCGAAGAGGGAGCGTTCGGTGTTCCAGCGGACGGCGTCGACCTGGTGGCCGAAGTGGAGGCCGGGGAGGTTGGCGGCGACCCAGCGGCAGTAGGCGTCGTACTCGCTGCGCTGGATGTGGAACTGCTCGGCGAAGTAGAAGGGGAAGAGGCGTTCCTTGTGGCGCAGGTAGCGCAGGAACGACCAGGGGTTGGCGGGGTCGGCGAGGGTGACGAGGTCGGCGAGGAAGGGGACCTGGAGGGTGGCGCCGTCGATGAGGAGTCCGGGGTGCCAGCGGAAGTCGCGGCGCTGGTCGTAGAAGGCGGTGGCGAGGCCGCCTGGGACGCCGTGGGCGAGGGCGGCGAGGGAGAGGTTGCTGGGGCCGATGCCGATTCCGACGAGGTCATGGGGGGCTTCGGGCTGTGCGGTCATCGGGCCGGTCATGGGTGGGTGCTGCCTTCCAGGAGGGAGATGAGCTCTGTCAGGTCCCGCAGGGTGGTGTGGGGGTTGAGCAGGGTGGCTTTGAGCCAGAGGCGGCCGCCGGCGGCGGCCCGGCCGAGGACGGCGGTGCCGTCGTGGAGCAGGGTGCGGCGCTGGGCGGCGAGGTGGGCGTCGTCGGTGCCGGCCGGCCGGAACAGCACGGTGCTGATGGTCGGCGGGGCGTACAGCTCGAAGCGGGGGTGGGCGTCGAGGAGTTCGGCGAAGCGGTGCGCGGTGGCGCAGGTGTCGTCGACGAGGGCGGCGAGGCCGGTGCGGCCGAGGGCGCGGAGGGTGACGGCGATCTTGAGGACGTCGGCGCGGCGGGTGGTGCGCAGGGAGCGGCCGAGGAGGTCGGGGAGTCCGGCGTCGGTGTCGTCGGCGGCGTTGAGGTAGTCGGCCTGGTGGGCGAGGGGGGTCAGCAGGCGGGCGTGGGGGACGGCGAAGAGGCCCGCGGCGACCGGTTGCCAGCCGAGTTTGTGGAGGTCGAGGGTGATGCTGGTGGCGTGCCGGATGCCGGCGAGGAGCGGGCGGTGGCGGGGGCTGAGGGCGAGGAGGCCGCCGTAGGCGGCGTCGACGTGGAGTTCGGCGCGGTGCCGGGCGCAGACGGCGGCGATGTCCTCGAGGGGGTCGATCAGTCCGGCGTCGGTGGTGCCGGCGGTGGCGGTGACCAGGACGGGGGCGGGGATCTGGGCGAGGGCTTCGTCGAGGCGGACCGGGTCGAGGGTGCCGTCGGGGGTGGGCAGCCGGTGCGGGGCGGGGAGGCCGAGCAGCCAGGCGGCGCGGGGGACGGAGTGGTGGGCGTTGGCGCCGTGGACGACGTGCAGGGGGCGGGTGTGGTGGGCGCGGGCCCGCTCGCGGGCGAGGAGCAGGGCGAGTTGGTTGGCCTCGGTGCCGCCGGTGGTGACGAGGGCGTCGGCGTGGGGGGTGCCGTAGAGCTCGGTGGCCAGGGCGCGGGTGACGAGGGCTTCGGTGGCGGAGGCGGCGGGGGCCTGGTCCCAGGAGTCGAGTGAGGGGTTGAGGGCGCCGGCGGCGAGGTCGGCGGCGGCGGCCAGGGCGAGCGGCGGGGTGTGGAGGTGGGCCACGCAGCGGGGGTGTGCGGGGTCGGCGGCGCCGTGGGCGAAGAGCCGGACGAGGGTGGTGAGGGCTTCCTCGGCGCCGGTGCCGTGTTCGGGGAGTACGTCGGCCAGGGCGCGGCGGACCTGCGCGGTGACGGCGTCGGGGCCGCCGGCGGGGAGCGGGCCGGGGCGGTCTGCGGTGCCGTCGTGGAGGGCGGCGAGGACGGTGTCGAGGAGGGGGCGCAGGGCGGCGGGGCCGTCTCGGCCGGCGGCGAGTGGGGGGTGGGCGGGCATGGTTCCTCGCGGGTGCTGTTCGGGGGCGGGGACGCCCCCACCCAGCCCAACGACTCCACCCCTGACTGGGTAACCCCCCGCCGCCCCAACTGGCATACCCCTTGCGGCATACCCGCACCACCCCGCTCCGGTACACGCCCCTTCGTACGCGCGGCACGCCCCCTCCGGCCCCGCGCCCCTCGTACGAGCGGCACGCCCCCTCCGGGGCCCGCGCCCCCCCCGAACCCTGTACGCGCGGCAATTCCAGCCTCGCCGGCGTTTGAGGCGCGGGGTCCGGGGCGGAGCCCCGAAACCTGGGCCCCGCCCACCTC